>JAHCIT010000010.1 GCA_026129095.1 Deltaproteobacteria bacterium | reverse complement strand
CCCCCCCCCCCCCGCCCCGGGCGCCCCCCCCCTAACCCAGCCTGCAGCCGCTCCCATTCCTCGGCCGGGTAACGATTCCCATGGACCATCACCCATCGTGCGCCGCGTGCGTGAATGGCCTTGATGCTTTCTGGTGACGGGAACATCTTGATCTCCTGCCGAAACCTCGTATACGCCGGCGGCTCGTAGGAGCTGACCCCGTTCAGCCGGGGAATGCCATCCAGTACCCAGTAGAACTGATAGACAGGGTCATGTTGGATTCCGTCGTTGGTTCCAGCGGGAAGCTCCAGCAGCGGCGCTTTTCCCTGCTCCAGTATCCACTGATAGGGTAGCGGAACCTTACGCAGATCCTTGTCCGAACATTCGGAACAGGCGGCCACATCCAGCCGGATATCCTCTATCCGCCAGTCTGGGGGTTCCCAGGGTAAATTGGCTGGTGAAAGGCAGAAGACGGCTGCCGCGACCGCCATTGCAGCTCTCGTGCGGTTTGTCCACGATCGTTCCCACAGCCACGCGAGCATCATCGACAGGGCAAAAGCTCCCGCAAGCATCAGCCGTGCAGGGACACGGATTGCTCCAAAACCAGGTACTGCCATATCGAGCAGCGCCAATGGGCCCACGGCTACCGGCATGCCCGAAACGAACAGGACCGGGCCAAGCCCCACCAGTAGCAATACTCCAACAACCGCATGGAGTGGCCCGAACTGTGCCCCCTGCACCGAAGGTTCGGCTCGGACAGACCGGAGCCATAGACAGAAAAGTGCTGTCCACAGCAGGAGAGTGACTGCCCAGACTGTATCCGGCAGGGCCGCTTTGGCTGCAATCTGCACATACAGAACCCCTGTCACAGTGAGGCCTAGCAGGAACGCAAGAATACCGTCACCAGCCCATCCGCGAGCGGGCGGCGGGCAATGGCCACGCGGCAGCCGGTCAGGGAAGCGGAGTTTCATCGCCGTCAGAAGCAGCCAGAGAAGAAGATAGATTTCAACGGATCGCTCCGTTGGAGCATATCGGGCATAGGCATCAGAAATGTCACCAGTGA
Organism: Deltaproteobacteria bacterium; assembly: GCA_026129095.1. Lineage (NCBI taxonomy): Bacteria > Pseudomonadati > Myxococcota > Myxococcia > Deltaproteobacteria bacterium. The sequence goes on along the minus strand of JAHCIT010000010.1, from coordinate 133,157 downwards.
ACGGCAGGAAATTGGTCAGGTCAAGCCGGAAAAATATCTGGGAGGAGATCACAGGGCCCAGATCAGATGCCGGACCAAGCGGACTGTACAGCCGGATCACTTGGGAATAAACAAGCCCGCAGAGTGCTACCGGAACGCAGGCAACTCCACAGCCGAGCATATGCCGTCGAAGGACCGGGTCAGTCGTCACACGGACTCCGGCCAGAATCAGGGTCGACAGGGTGTTGGTCATCCCGGCGGCAAACTGGAAAAGCAGAGCCGCTGCCAGCCACCAGTATCCCTTTCCGTCGCCATTCCGGATGCGGGAAAGCGACATCCATGCCAGTGGCGGGCCGAATGCAGAGCGGTACGAGATCGAATTGACTAGGCCAAATATCCAAATGATACAGGATATATAGGCCAAGGCAGCCCAGAAGGAGACTACGGGAACTGTTCCTTCATACCTGAACGCGAAGTAGGCCGCGATAACGGCTGCATACACGCACAGTCCAAGAACGAGATTCCATGCCAGAAACACATTCAGGCCCGCGGCCCGCATTAGTGCGTACAATAGCCCCTGCAACAACGGAAGCTCGGAAGTAAGTGATATGCCTCCAATTGGATAGAAGAAGTCCGGCGAGAGGAGTGAACCTGCTCCCAGAAAGACCGAACGGTATACCCACTCAAGAACCGAGGCTTGATGGATGAAATCCTGCGTCGTGATAATGCCAGCAGAAGGGTCCGCCCTGAGCACGTACAGGATGGTCCCGCCTATGGCGGCAGACAGCCATATCACGGGGCCGCATGGCAGCAGCCGATGCTGGAAGAAGCACCGCGTAGTCATTTCGGTAAATAATTACATTTTCGGAAAATTTACGCGAGGCCTATTTCTGCTGCTGCCCCGATACACGGCAGGGATGCTTTTATTCCCAGAACGGCAAGAACCTCACCCACCAACCATGCGGCGGGTGATTTCGTGAATCTTGGCCACCTGGGCGGGCTTGGAAAGGTAGAAGTCGGCACCGAAGGTCTTGGCGAGGCGGACCAGCTCGGTATCGCTCTTGGCCGAGAAGATGACGATCTTCACATCCCGGTTCAGCTCCCCGGCCCGGATCTTCTGGCACAGTTCAAGGCCGTCCATGCCGGGCATCATGATGTCGAGGAACACGAGATCGAACTTCTCCGACCCCAGCCGCTCAAGGGCCTGGAGCGGATTCGCGCAGGTCGTCACCTGATGGCTGATCATCCCGAGCGCCTTCTTCATGATGGCGAGCGTTTCGGGCGCGTCGTCAACTACGAGTATGTTGGCCATAACCGGCAGCAAGTTAGTCTTTCCGCACTCGGGAAACCAGAACGCACGAAGGCTATATAAACAGCCGTATCGTATGGGAACACCACTCCCCTTGACGCTCGCCACGCCCCAAAGGTAGTCCGCACGGGATGAAGCGCGGCAGCCGCCAGAAACGAAAGGCCAAAGGCGCGAAGCCGGTCCGGCTCTGGGGCGGACGGTTCAGCGAAGGCCGCGATCCGGAGGCCGAGGCATACATGGCCTCGGTCCATTTCGATTCAAAACTGGCCCCCTATGATGTCCGTGGCTCCATCTCCCACGCCCGGATGCTTGGCCGCCAGAAGATTATCCCTCCCGCCGACGCGAGAAAGATCGTCGCAGGCCTTGAGGCCATCGGGCGGGATATCGCGGCCGGACGGTTCCGCTGGGATCCGGACGCCGAAGATGTTCACATGAACATCGAGAAGGAACTGACCCGCCGGATCGGCGTGGCCGGCGGGCGGCTCCACACGGCCCGGTCACGCAATGACCAGGTGGCCGTTGACGTGCGCCTGTACCTGAGGGACCGGATTGACCACACGGTGGAGCTCCTCAAAGACCTCGTGGCAGCCTTCGTGAAAACCGCCGCCGGGCAGGTGGACACCGTGCTCCCCGGCTACACACACCTCCAGCGGGCCCAGCCGGTAAGCCTCGCCCATCATCTTCTTGCCTACGCCGCGATGTTCTGGCGGGACCGGGAGCGGCTCCTCGACGCCCGGAAGCGGGTCAACCTGCTGCCGCTCGGCTCCGGCGCCATCGCCGGATCGCCCTATGCCCTGGACCGCGAGGGCGTGGCAAAAGAGCTGGGTTTTGACGGTGTCACACGCAACTCGATGGACGCGGTCGCCGACCGCGACCCCATCGTCGAGTTCCTCTCCGTGGCGAACCTGTCGGCGCTGCATCTGTCACGGCTCGCCGAGGAGCTGGTCCTCTGGTCGTCGGCCGAGTTCGGTTTTGTACGGCTCGCCGAACCCTACACGAGCGGATCGTCCCTAATGCCGCAGAAGCGGAACCCCGACGTGGCCGAACTGATGCGTGGAAAATCGGGCCGGGTGTTCGGTTCACTTGCTGCCCTGTCGATGGCCGTGAAGGGGCTCCCGCTCACCTACAACCGTGATCTCCAGGAGGACAAAGAGCCCCTGTTCGATGCGGCCGAAACCTGGACCGCGGGGCTCACGCTTGCCGCCCGGATGATCCGAACGGCCCGGTTCAACGCACAAGCCATGCGGGCCGCCGTGAGCGACCCCCTGCTGCTCGCCACTGATCTCGCCGACATACTGGTGGGCGAGGGAATGCCCTTCCGCGAGGCGCACGAGGAGGTGGGAAAACTTGTCGCCTTCTGCGAAAAGTCGGGAAGGTCGTTCACCGGACTCGACGATGCGGCGCTCAGGAAGGCGGGATCGAAAATCCGCAAGTGGATGCTCGGCGAGCTCTCGCCGCTCGACGCCGTGGATGCACGGGCCGTCACGGGCGGCACCGCCCGCCGCGAGGTCCGCAAGGAACTGGCACGGTGGCAGAAACTGCTGCCGGAACCGGCCCAAAAAAGAACACGTTGAAATCCCGGCATCCGTTCTGTAATGAGAGCGCGCCCCGGCCGGTCCGTGAACCGGAACGTGCGCCGGAATAAGGACAAGTCCCGCCGATGAGCTCCCCGACCCCGTTCACCTACAAGAACTCCGAGCTGTACTGCGAGCAGGTTCTCCTGGCCAAGATCGCGGAAACGGTGGATACGCCGTTCTACGTCTACAGCAAGAACACCATCGCCGATAACGTCAAGGCGTTCCAGAAGGCGTTCAAGGACGTCCCGCACCTGATCGCGTTCAGCACCAAGGCAAACTCGAACCTGTCAGTTCTGAACACGGTCATCCAGAATGGCGGCGGTCTGGATATCGTTTCCAGCGGCGAGCTCTACCGTGGTCTCAAGGCGGGCGTGGACCCCAAGAAGGTGGTCTATTCGGGCGTCGGAAAGAAGGCCTCCGAGATCGAATACGCGATCAAGACCGGCATCCTGATGCTGAACGTGGAGTCGGCCGAGGAACTCGAGAAGATCAACGAGATCGCCGAACGGCTCCATCTGAAGGCTCCCGTCGCGCTCCGGGTAAACCCCGACGTTGACCCCAAGACCCATCCCTACATTTCCACCGGCATGAAGAAGGCCAAGTTCGGCATCCCGGTGCAGGAGGCGCTCCGGCTCTACGGCGAGGCGGCGAGGATGAAAGGGCTGAAGGTGGTAGGCGTCGACTGCCATATCGGTTCCCAGCTTACCGACACCCAGCCGTTCGTTGACGCCATGAAGCGCATCCGCGGCGTGGTGGAGGAACTCCGTTCCCGGAACATCGAGATCACCCATCTGGACATAGGCGGCGGCCTTGGCATCCAGTACAAGGACGAAAAGCCGCCCTCGATTGAGGAATACGCTGCCGCCATCCTGGATGTCCTGAAAGACATCGGCTGCACGCTGGTGCTTGAGCCCGGCCGCCGGATCGTCGGCAAGGCCGGTGCGCTCATCACCCAGGTGATCTACAACAAGCACGGCGAAGCCAAGGATTTCGTCATTCTCGATGCCGCCATGAACGACCTCATCCGGCCGAGCCTCTACGAGGCCTGGCACGAGATCATTCCCGTGAAGGAATCGAAGCCGGAGAAGAAAGCCGTCGATATCGTCGGCCCCGTCTGCGAGAGCGGAGACTGCTTCGCCCATGACCGGAAGTTCCCGAAGGTCGCTCCGGGCGACCTGGTGGCGATCCTTGACGCCGGGGCCTATGGCTTCACGATGGCCTCCAACTACAACACCCGGGCACGGCCGGCCGAAGTGATGGTCAGTGGCGAGAAGTTCATTACCGTCCGGAAGCGGGAAACCCTTGAGGACATGATCCGGGGCGAATCGATCTCGATGTTCTGAAAATGGGCCCCCCGGCGGCCCATTTGCCCCGGCCCCATCCGGGCCATTACACAATAGCCAGCGGCCATGCCCACGCTCCCCTTCACCAAGATGCACGGCACCGGCAACGACTTCGTGATGGTCGATGCCCGGGATTTCAGCGAGGCCCGCCTCAAGGCGCTTCGCCGGAACGCCTCGCGGATCGGCGACCGCCACTTCGGTGTCGGATTTGACCAGATGATTATCGTCCGGAAACCGGAATCGAAGGATGCCGACCTCCGCATGGAGATCATCAACCAGGACGGGTCCATCGTGGAGATGTGCGGAAACGGAATCCGCTGTTTTGCCCTTTACGTCCGCGACCGGAAGATCATGGACAAGCCGGTCCTGAACGTGGAAACTCCGGCCGGCATCATCCGCCCCCGCATCGCGGACGGACTGGTGGAAGTGGACATGGGAGAACCGGTCCTCGACGGCCGCAGGATCCCGGTCAACGTGGATGGCGAGATCCGCGACCGGACGCTCACCATTGCCGGCGAACCACGGACCGTCACCTGCGTCTCAATGGGGAATCCCCACTGCGTGAGCTTCGTTCAATCGGTGGAAGCGGCGCCAGTCACAACGCTGGGACCGAAGATCGAGCATGACCCGCTTTTCCCCAGGCGAATCAATGCCGAATTCGCCGAGATCGTGGACAAAGGCACGATCCGCCTCCGCGTCTGGGAACGCGGCGCGGGCGAAACCCTCGCCTGCGGGACCGGCGCCTGCGCCACGGCGGTTGCTGCCGCATGGACCGGCCGCACGGGCAGGAATGTGACAGTAAAACTTCCGGGCGGTGATCTCAGGATCCGCTGGGACGAGAGCTCGAACCGGGTGTTCATGACCGGTCCGGCAACAACGGTATTCGAGGGCAGCCTGGAACTGCCCGACGGGGAGTGACCAAACCGATGGCCCGCCTGAAACTAGAGGGAAACTTTGCCGCGATCGTGACTCCGTTTCGTGACGGGCGTATCGACGAAAAACGCTTTGCCCAGCAGATCGAGCGGCAGATCAGGGCCGGCGTCTCTGGCCTCGTACCCTGCGGCACCACGGGAGAAAGCGCCACGCTCACCCACGAGGAGCACGACCGGGTGATCGAACTGACCATCCGGTTCGCACGGGGGCGGGTACCCGTCATGGCCGGCACAGGGTCAAACAGTACCGAGGAAGCAATCCGCCTCACGCGCAAGGCCGCCAATGCCGGGGCCGACTGCGCGCTGCTCATCGCGCCCTATTACAACAAGCCGACCCAGGCGGGTCTCGTCGAGCACTACCGGGCCATCGCACGGGCGGTGAAGATTCCGCTCGTCGTCTACAACATCCCGGGCCGCACGGGAATCAATATCCAGCCGCAGACGCTGGCCAAACTGGCCGACGTGAAGAACATCGCGGGCCTGAAAGACGCTTCCGGCTCGCTGGACTATATCTCGGAGCTCACGGCACTCACCGGCAGCCGGTTCGCCGTGCTCGCCGGGGACGATTCGCTCACGCTGCCGATGATGTCGCTTGGCGCCACGGGCGTCATCTGCGCTTCGTCGAACGTGCTTCCGGCCGAATACAGCCAGCTGTGCAAGTTCGCACTCGCGGGCAAATACGAACAGGCCCGCAAGCTCCACCACCGGATCTACCCCCTGACGAAGGCCCTCTTTGCCGAGACGAACCCCATCGCCGTCAAGGCCGCCATGGAACTGATGGGACTCGATTCGGGGGACCTCCGGCTCCCGCTGTATCCAGCGTCGAAGGCGACCCGTGACCTGCTGAAAACCGAACTGAAGAAGCTGGGCAAGCTCGGAACGAAAGGCGGCAAATAAGATGCCGAAGATCCGCGTGGCCGTGGCCGGTGCTGCCGGACGCATGGGGCAGCGCAACCTCGCGCTGCTCGCAGCCGATCCAAAGTCGTTCAGTATCGCCGGCGCGCTGGAGCACCGGTCCTCGCCGCGCCTGGGTGAAGACGCCGGCACGCTCATCGGCAAGGCGCAACTGGGCGTCCGGCTCACGGACGACCCTGCCGTCGCCCTGAAAAGCGCGCAGGTCATGATCGACTTCACCCTGCCGGGGGCTTCGCTCGCCCTGCTCCCCGAACTGGCGAGGCGCCGGGTGGCTCTTGTCCTGGGCACTACCGGCTTCAGTGCGGACGGCCTGAAGAAGATCAAGGCCGCATCTGGAAAAATTCCCATCGTCATGTCGCCAAACTTTTCGGTCGGCGTGAACGTGATGCTGAAACTGCTGGAGCAGGGTGCCCGGCTGCTTGACGAAGACTACGACATCGAAGTGGTCGAGATGCACCACAACCAGAAGAAGGACGCACCGAGCGGAACGGCGCTTAAGCTCGCCGAGGTGCTGTGCGCGGCCACCGGCCGCAACATGGCCAAAGACCTTGTTTATGCCCGGCAGGGCGACACCGGCGTACGCACCAGGCGCGAAATCGGCGTCCAGACGCTCCGTGGCGGTGACGTCGTGGGCGACCACACGGTCTTTTTCGCAGGTATGGGCGAGCGAATCGAAATCACCCACCGGGCCACAAGCCGGGACAACTTCGCCACCGGCGCTGTCAGGGCTGCCCGCTGGATCGTGGGCAAAAAGACCGGCCTGTACTCCATGCACGACGTGCTGGGACTCCGGTAACCCGGTCCCCGGAAGCACCGGTTTACTTCCGAAAATGGGACTCTTCGACTTCTTCCGGAACTCCAAACCGGCCGCGCTGCCGTTCGACATCCCGTCCCGCGGCAAGTCATGGCACCCGGAACCCGCCACCGAGCCTCACACCGGTCATGCCGTGATCTGGCCCGCCGCCGGGGCGGACGGTATAAGCGGTTGTTTCGATCCCCGCCTGCCGGTCTATCATGCCGTTGTGGTACTGGCCGCAGGCAGGCTTCCCGGCAGTGAACCGGCCCCGCCGTCCACCCGGTTCCTCCAGGAGTTTCTCGTCAGCGAACTGGATTGCCTGAGCACGGCCTTCGGCCGGAAGGAAACGGTGGCTTTCGACGGTGACCGGATACCGGAAGGCTGGCGGCAGATCGATTACCAGACCTCCCCACTATTCCGCACCGACTGGTACGAGTTCAGCGTCAGAACCCGGTCCTGGATCGGCCCGGAAAACCACGTCCGCCCCGTCCGCAAGTCCCTGGAAAAGCTGGGAGCCGGTTTCGCCTCGAAACGGTTTCTTGTCCCCAAAACCTATACGCTGCTGCCACACCATGAACTGGCACTCGACGGACTGCTCCGGGTCAGTTATCCGGTTTCAGGTGAACGCCGGGACGTTTTCATGGCTTTTGGCTTCGGCTCCCGGTTCACGGAAGGCTATCTCGAAGCGAATAACTGGCCCGCCATCAAGCCCGAGGTAAGCGGCTTTCTGTACGGCACGAACTGGAGGTTGTCCCCATGAACCGGTTTAAGCATATGGCCCTGCCACTAATGCTCCTGATGCTCGCCGCCTGCGGCAGCCAGACTTCATGGCAGGGGAAACCGGGAGGGTCCAAGGAGCCCATTGCCGGGCGGGTTGATACCGAAAAGCTGGTGGAGAAGGCCAAGAATGTCGTCACCGGCAATAAAAAGGATGCACCAGCCGATGCAGCCACGGACGGTACGGCCGGCAGCGAAGTAGCCGAGTCCGCCGAACCCGTCACGGAGCCGTTGCCCGAAGGCGCGTCCCTCTCCACCGAACCGGCCGTGGCACCGGCACCCGGTGCCCTTTCGCCCACGGCAGCCGCGACCGGCAGTTCACTGCTCCTGAACACCCAGCTTCATATCCTCCGCCGGGCGGCTATCGAAGGCAAACCCTGGGTGCTCGTCTCGCTGGAGGAGACCACGGGCGGCGGCTTTGCTGCCCGGATACAGCCGGTCCGGGGTACCAGCACCCAGTCGGTCCCCTTCACCCCCGTGGTGGATGAACTCCGGGCCGAACTGGAGAAAGCCTACCCCCGCCTCAAGGGGCAGAAGGGGCTCCTCCATGTGGACCTGGTGGACGAAACGGGAAAGACCGTCGGCCGCCACCGGGGTGCGGGATGGGAGTTCTAGGCCTCAAAAAATCCGGTTGACATGCCCCGCCCCCTTCATTAGAAACGGGCGCTAGTTTGACTCGCCAGTCAACCGGCAGGGGCCGGAGGCCAGGCAGGGTCCATATCCCACGGAAAGCCAAGGAGAATCTCGCTCATGGGTAAGCCACTTGAAGGCAGGGTAGCCATTGTCACCGGAGGCGGCGGTGCGCTGGGCCGCTCCCACTCGCTCACGCTCTCGTCGCTGGGCGCCAAGGTCGTCGTGAATGACCTCGGCGGCTCGCTGAAGGGCGAAGGTGCCGACAAGACCTCGGCCCAGAAGGTTGTCGACGAGATCAAGGCCAAGGGCGGCGAGGCCGTTGCGAACTACGACACCATCTCCACCCATGAGGGCGGCGAAGCGGTCGTGAAAAGCGCCGTCGATGCCTTCGGCAAGGTCGATATCGTCATCAACAACGCAGGCTTCCTGCGCGACGTCTCGTTCGGCAAGATGACCGACGACGACTGGCTGGCCATCATCGGCGTGCACCTGACGGGCGCGTACTACGTCACCAAGGCCGCCTGGCCCCGCCTGAAGGACCAGAACTACGGCCGTATCATCATGACCGCCTCGGCCGCCGGTATTTACGGCAACTTCGGCCAAGCCAACTACTCGGCAGCCAAGATGGGCCTGTTGGGTCTGGGGCAGACGCTCGCCCACGAAGGCAAGAAGAACAACATCAACGTGAATGTGATCGCCCCGATCGCCCGCTCGCGCCTGACCGAAACCGTCATGCCTCCTCCCATGCTGGAGAACCTCAAGCCGGAGTTCGTCTCCCCGCTGGTGGCCTACCTGTGCTCGGAAGAGTGCAAGGAAACCGGCGGCATCTTCGAGGTCGGTGGCGGCTTCTTCACGAAGATCGCCTGGTACCGCAGCCCCGGCCTGGGACTGAAGATCACCGAGCCGATCACCTACGATGCGATCAAGGAGAACTTCTCCAAGATCACCGACTTCACCAACGCCAAGATGTGCCGGACGATCCAGGAATCGACCATGGCCGTCATGGCCAACCTGTCCAAGAAGTAGACCCTGCTTCTGGGATGGTCCTGACTGGAACCCCGGTTCTCGGCATCGAGCACCGGGGTTCCGTTTTAGGTCACTGCCACCAGCTCCACCGGAGGCCCGAATCATGACGACTGACCGTGTCCACTACTCCCTCGACGGCCGTATCGGCATCATCCGCCTCGATGACGGCAAGGCCAATGCCATGCAGGGCGAGCTGTTTGACCAGCTCGGCAAGGCGCTGGATCGCGCCGAAGCCGACAAGGTCTCCGCCCTCATCATCACCGGCCGGGAAAAATTCTTCTCCGGCGGGCTGGACCTCAAGGCCCTGCCGATGCTGAAAAAGGATGAGCTGACAAAAACCCTTGCTGCCTTCCCCGTGCTGATGCAGCGGGTATTTCTATTCCCGGCGCCGGTGATCTGCGCCTCGAACGGGCACGCACTCGCGGGCGGCATGGTGCTCTATCTCATGGGCGATGTCCGCATCGCCGTGGACAACGACGCGCATAAATACGGCCTGAACGAGACGGCCATCGGCCTGCCGCTGCCTTCATGGGTTGTCGCCACCTGTGCACAGACGATCCCCCACCGCTACCACATGGACATGATGGTGCACGCCCGCGTGATGCCCCCGAAGGAAACCCACCGCCGGGAAGTGACGCAGGAACTCGTGGCCTCGGCGGATGACCTCATGCCGAAGGCGATGGAAAAGGCCAAAGAACTGTCGAAGCTGATCCCCGCCGCCTACATCGCCACCAAGCTCAGGCTTCGAAAACCGCCGGTAGACATCGCCAACGCCCGGGCCGCCGAGGAAGTCTCCGGTTTCCTCTCCACCGGGCCATTTGCGAACCTGAAGTAGGGATACGGAAAGAACTACCTGCCGCCAGGGATGGCGTGCAGGTAGCGGGCACGTTCGCACGCTTCGCCGCGGTTCAGGTTCAGCAGGAACCGGCAGACCGATTCGCAGGCCAGCCGGTCTGCGGCAAGCCGCGCCCATTTGAGCTTCTGCTGGCGGACTTTTTCCTCGACGGGAAACATGGAGGAAGTGTAGGCGGGATTGCCCTGCGGGGACAATCGGGCCTATTCGAGCTTTACCGGCTTACCCAGCCTGGCACCGACAAGCGTTTCCAGATCTCGCACGAGATCCGTCCCCCGCTTGTCACACAGCCAGCGGCCTCCGCTTCCGGCCGAATAGTGCCAGCCGCCCCTGGGCTCGGCGAGCCAGATCTGCTGCACGGCCCGCTGGCGGCTCAGGATCAGCTTGCTGCCGTCCTCGAAATCAATGGAGAGCTTGCCGTCGCCGGGCGACAGTTCGATATCCTCGCGGCCCAGCGCATCGACGGCATCCTCGATGCGTCGCAGGAAATCATCAACGGCTATCAGATATTCGGATTCGGTCATTGCGTAGTAGTAACAACTGGCAGGCACCAAGGGAATTCAGGTGCCCCGTATCTCCTTTTCAGCACTGGAAATGCGGCTCAGGAGCTGTGGATCGTGGGTATTCTTCCGTGCCTGGCGGAGCGCCCGAAGCGCACGCCGCCGGTGTCCAAGGGCCTTCTGGACGAGCGCCCGGTAGTAGAAAAGCTCGGCAGCGACACCAGAGAGCGGTGACAGGCCCCGTATCGGCATCAGGTTCCTCAGCCCCTCCTCAATGTTCCGGTCCGCCTCGTCAATCCGACCTCGGCGGAATGACACCGCTCCGAGATACCCGGTCAGGAGGCCAATGCTGCGCGGAGAGCCCCCCTGCGTGAGCGCCTCCTTGAGCAGGTTTTCGGCCTGGTCGAAATCCCGTCCGGCCTCCAGATAGAGCAGGGCCAGTTCGGCCCGGAGCATCGACGAGCCGGGATCGATCTCCAGTGCCCGCCGGTAATGCTGCTCGGCTTCAGCAAACTCCTTCAATGCCCGGTAAACGGTCGCCTTTCGGTAGGAAAGGAACGGTTCCCTCAGCCGGGCCGCCTCGGCGCGGGCGAGTTCCTCGAATGCGCGGGAGCGGTCGCCATCCATCGCATACAGGATCGCCAGTTCGCCGTGGTAATACCCCTCGGGCAGCACACGGCGGATGAATACCGACTGTGAATGCACCCGCTCCAGGAGCATGGCGGCTTTCCGGTACTGGGCCTTCTGCCTCAAACGCTGCCACTCGGCGAGCGGCGCAAGCGGACCCCGCCGGGCCGACCGGACCAGCGCGAACTGAACCACCAACAGGACCAGCGCGATTACAAAGAGAACCGTCTGGTCAGGCACTGAGATATCCACCACCCCCATGCCCGCAGCCAGCAGCAGCGCGACAAGCCCGAAAATCGCCATGCGGAGCGCCAGGAACCAGAGTGCGCTCCGGCGTAACCCCTGCATGACGGTGCGTATTTCGGCGTTTTCGGCATCGCTTGTGCCGATCGTCTCAAGGTCAATACCGGGGGCCGGGTTGTCGGGCCCCTCCATCCGGTCCACTTCGCCCCGGCTGAGGCGGCCCATCTGGCGGACGGGGGCGGCAGCAGGCGGGATCCTGTCGTCCTGCGTGTATTCCTGGACCGAAATCCGGACAAAACCCCGTCCTTCAAGAGTCTCCCGCACTTCCGATGCGGACGCGGCAGCCATTCGCCCCTCATAGGGATGCCCGCGCGAATCGACCGATTTGAAATCAAACAGCGGCATGGTCAGCTGACAGACTACTTTCCGGTACGTTTCCCGAAGATGATTCCCGTCACAGCACCGGTATCATCTCCACAAGGATTAAACTCGTCCTTCCAGGCCGTCCTGGCAAGGGTGATGCCCGGCGGGCGGGTGCTTATAGGCTTTTATGCAGGCTACTTGCCCATGAAACGGTCCCGGTTCCGGCCGACCAGTTCGCTCGCCCAGACCGGGAATACCCGTTTCACCAGATCAATGGCGAACGTCTCGCGGGCCACCAGCACCCGTGCCTCATTGTTCCGGATGCCCCGGACGATCGCGTTCGCCACAGACGAGGGCGGCAGGGCTTTCGTCTCGAAGAACTTCACGGCCTTGACGCGCATCTGCTGGGCCATCTCCTCGGAGAACCGGGCGCTCTTGACGATGTTGGTATTGATTCCGCCGGGGTGAACGCAGGTAACGCCGATATTCTGGCCCGTGAGTTCGGCCCGGAGCGATTCACTGAATCCCCGGACGGCGAACTTGGTCGCGGCATAGGATGACTGCGATGGCAGCCCGATCAGGCCAAACACGCTGGAAATATTGACGATATGGCCCTCACCCGCCGCTTTCAGGTGCGGAAGGAAGAACTTGCAGCCGTAAACGACGCCCCAGAAGTTGATCCCGACGATCCATTCGAAATCCTCGAGCGTGTGTTTTTCGAACGGTGCTGTGACCGATACACCGGCATTGTTGATGACGATATTCACCCGGCCGTGGGTCCTGGCAACCTCGGCGGCGAACAGTTCCATCAGGTCCTTCCGGGCCACATCCACCAGATGCCGGCTCACCTTGCTCCCGCTGGAGGCAACGAGTTTCGCCGTCTCGGCGAGGCCAGCCTCGTTCACGTCCGCCAGCGCCAGATCGCAACCCCTGTCCGCCAGCGCCAATGCCGTCGCCCGGCCGATGCCGCTCGATGCGCCGGTCACAACCGCAAGTTTGCCCCTGAGATTCTTCACAGCCGTTTCTCCTTAACGCCGGCAGACGAACAGTCCGGCACAGATCTGATTATCCCGGTTCCGGATGGAACCTGAAAGACGCAGGGTTTTCCGCTATCCGCCCGGGAACCTGCCGCCTAGAAACGGGTCACCCAGTCGGCATACTTGGGGAGCGCACCCGTGACTGCCTGCCGGTAACGTTCCTGGAGCAGCTTCGTCACCGGTCCCGGTTTGCCCGTTCCGACCGGACGGTCGTCAATCTCGCGGATCGGCGTCAGTTCCGCCGCCGTGCCGCTCATGAACACCTCGTCGGCCACGTACATCTCGTCCCGGGTGAACCGGCCCTCCACGAGCGTGAGTCCCTCGTCCCTGGCGATTCGGATGACCGAATTACGCGTGATGCCGTTCAGCACGGCGGTAAGGGGCGGGGTTTTGATCACGCCGTCCTTGACGACATAGATGTTCTCACCAGAGCACTCAGACACGTAGCCGTCCGTGTCAAGCATGATCGCTTCCTCGTAACCGGCAAGCGACACCTCGCGCTTGGCGAGGATCGAGTTGATGTAGTTCCCGCCGGCCTTGGATTTGGTCATATGCGTGTTGACGTGCATCCGCGCATAGGAGGACACCTTGCCGCGAATACCGTTACGGACGCCCTCCTCCCCCAGGTAGGCACCCCACACCCAGCAGGAAATCGACACGGTGACCGGATTGTTTACGGCATACAGGCCCATGGCCCCCTCGCCGATAAACGCGATCGGGCGGATATAGGCACCCTTCACGTCGTTCGCCTTCAGGGTTTCCAGAATCGCATCATTGATCTGGTCCTCGGTATACGGGATCGTCATCAGGAGGATCCGGGCCGACTCGAACAGGCGTTTGGTGTGTTCCTTGAGCCGGAACACGCCCCGTCCCCCATCAGCCAGCTCGTACGACCGGACGCCCTCGAATACGCTCGTTCCGTAGTGCAGGGCATGGGACAGCACATGGACCTGGGCATTGTCCCAGTCCACCAGCTTGCCGTTCATCCAGATTTTCTTGAGCTTGTCCACCATAGTCGTGAGGGTTCCGTGCGGTTTGGGTTTTCCGCCTGTTCCGGGCGGGAAACCACTTTTATACGGGTTTAGCGCAACGCGCAAAGGCCCGGACCGGGGAAGGGGCCTAAAGGGGCTCCCTAACCTGTTGAAATAGTTAAGAAAAAACAGGCGGCGCTTCCCGAAATAATACGCCCCGTTTCCCTTGACGCCACCGGTCAGGTGCTTAGTTTACGGCGGACGGGACGGCCGCAGTTCCGCCCAAGATTTCACAGAGAGGCAGGCATAAAGGCAATGGGCAAGATGATCGGTATCGACCTCGGCACGACCAATTCGTGCGTCGCCGTGATGGAAGGCGGCGAGGCGAAGGTGATCGCCAACCAGGAGGGCTCGCGGACAACCCCGTCCGTGGTTGCCTACACAAAGGATGGCGAGATCATCGCGGGGCAGGCTGCCCGCCGTCAGGCGATCATGAACCCGCAGAACACGATCTATTCGTCCAAGCGGTTCATCGGCCGCAAGATGAAGGAAATCCCCGAGCGGGAAAAGAAGGTTCCCTACCAGCTCATCGGCGCCGACAATGGCGACGTGTGGTTCAAGGTCCATGACCGCAAGCTGGCGCCGCCGGAAGTGAGTGCGCAGGTGCTCGGCAAACTCAAGGCGGCTGCCGAGGCCTATCTTGGCGAGCCCGTGACCGAAGCCGTTATCACCGTTCCGGCCTACTTCAACGATTCGCAGCGCCAGGCAACCAAGGATGCCGGGCGCATCGCTGGCCTCGACGTCAAGCGGATCATCAACGAGCCGACGGCAGCAGCCCTCGCCTACGGAATCGACAAGAAGAAAGAAGAAAAGATCGCTGTCTATGACCTTGGCGGCGGCACTTTCGATATCTCCGTGCTCGAAGTGGGTGACGGCGTTGTCGAGGTGAAGGCCACCAACGGCGACACGCTGCTCGGCGGCGACGATTTCGACCATGTGGTCATGCAGTGGCTTGTGGACGAGTTCAAGAAGAGCAACGGCATGGACGTCTCGAACGATCCGATGGTCATGCAGCGGCTCAAGGAAGCGGCTGAAAAGGCCAAGATCGAACTGTCCTCCACCAAGGAGACGGAGGTCAGCCTGCCGTTTCTAACCGCCGACAACACTGGCCCCAAGCATCTCAACGTGACACTGACCCGCGCCCGGTTCGAGGAAATGGTCCGCCCCCTCGTCGAGCGCACGTTGGAACCCTGCCGCAAGGCTCTGGCCGACGCAGGGCTTTCCACCAGCCAGATCGACGAGGTGGTAATGGTGGGCGGATCCACCCGCACACCGATGGTGATCGAAGCGGTCAAGAAGTTCTTCGGCAAGGAGCCCAACCGTTCGGTGAACCCCGATGAGGTGGTCGCTGTGGGTGCGGCGATCCAGGGCGGCGTGCTACAGGGCGACAAGTCGGTGAAGGACGTGCTCCTCCTCGACGTGACGCCACTGTCGCTCGGCATCGAAACGCTGGGCGGCGTCAGCACCAAGCTGATCGAGCGGAATACGACCATCCCGACCCGCAAGACCGAGGTGTTCTCCACCGCTTCAGACAGCCAGACATCGGTGGAGATCCACGTCCTCCAGGGCGAGCGCGAACTGGCCGAGCACAACAAGACCCTGGGCCGGTTCCATCTGACCGGACTGCCACAAGCCCCTCGCGGGGTGCCACAGATCGAGGTCACCTTCGACCTCGATGCCAACGGCATCCTGTCGGTTTCAGCCAAGGACCGTGCCACGGGCAAGGAACAGCAGATCAAGATCACCGCGTCGAGCGGCCTGTCGAAGGACGAGATCGACAAGATGGTCAAGGATGCCGAAGCAAATGCGGCCGAGGACAAGAAACGGCGCGAGGAGATCGATGAGCGCAACCGGCTCGACGGCTCGGTCGCGCAGCTGGAAAAGCTGCTGGCCGATAACAAGGAAAAGCTGCCGGCTACGGAAGTGGTCGAGATCGAAAAGGCCGTCGCCGATGCCAAGGTGGCGCTCGACTCACGCGACGCGGACAAGATCCGTGCGGCCAACGAGGAACTGACCCGGGTTTCCCACAAAGCTGCCGAGCTGATGTACAAGAACGCCCAGGCCGCAGGTACGCCGCCTCCCGGCGGCGGCAACGGCGAGCCCGCAGCAGAGGAGAAGACCGGCAAGGACGGCAAGGTCGTCGATGCCGACTTCCGCGACGTGAACTAAGCCCTACTATCAGGCTTCAGGAACGGCGGCCCCCAAGTGGACCGCCGTTCCTGCTTTTCGCCAGCCCTTCTTGACCCCGGCGCAGAGCGCAATTATCCGTCGCCCCGTCATGGCAAAGGTTCCCAAGCATCTCAAATATACCGAGGATCATTTCTGGTGCGATATCGAGGATGACTCGACCGTGCGCATCGGTATTACTGCTTTCGCTGCCGAGCGGCTGGGGGAGATCCTCTCCATAACATTGCCGGCCGAGGGCGATGCCGTGGAGGCCAGCGGCGACTGCGGCGAACTGGAAAGCGAAGAGAAAGGCTCAACCGAGCTGATCGCCCCTCTCACCGGGGAGGTCCAGGCGGTCAACTCCGACCTGATAGAAAACCCCTCGCTGCTGGTGGATGATCCGTGGGAAGACGGATGGCTGTTCACCCTGACGCCTGACGACGCTTCCGAGATCAAGGATCTCAAGACTGCCGAGGAATACCGGGAACTGATCGAACACCTGGAGAGCGAAGAGTAGCGGTCAGTTTGTCTTCTGTGTTTTCCCGTTTTTTCCCTTGCCCTTGCCATCAACAGCCTTGGCGCTGGCGGGAGAAGGGGGCGGTGGGCGGACAATAGCCGGCTCCGGCTCGCCTCCATCGGTTCGAGAAGCTGCCAGTTCCAGCACAAACGGCACACCGGTCCGCAGCCAGATCCGCCTTTCGGCGGTTTCGCCGCCGGCAGTCACGGCAAGCCGGCCCTGGCCGGACGTCACCTCGCGGCTGACCTGGCGGCCGCTTTCATCCGGACTGAACGTGAGCGGAGCCCCGTTCAGGACGACCGAAAAATCCTCGGCGAGGTCTTCTGCTGCCGCCGGGATTTCGATCCGTGTCATTCCAGCCATGTCGGCATCACCGAGCAGGTGCCGCACGGCATCGAACACGATCCACGGCAGATCCGCACTCGATCCGCCGTAGGGGATTTCAATGCCATCAACCCGTTCGCCCTGCACCGTGGAATACAGCACGGCCCGCACCACCCAGTCCGGACCGGACTGGCGCACCCGGATATCCACATAGCGGGCAAGTGCCGCCGGTTTCAGGAGCTTCGACGTGCACAGTCCGGTCACGCATTTCTGGTTTTCGGATGCGAGTCGCACCGGTTCCATGCCGAGGGCGGCGGCTACCTGTTCGGGGCTCACGTACTGGACCTTGGCAGCGAGTTCACCGGCATACCGGGCGGCGTCCATGACCCGTTCCTGCAGAATCCCGTCGAGGCTGCCCGTCACCGGTAGCAGGCCGACCCGCTGCCGGAGGCCGGGATCCTGCGCCGCCTGCTGCGCCGGAACCGGACCGCCCAGCGGGACCAGAGCCACCGGTACCAGCACCTGCTGGCCGGGATTCGCACGGAAAGGGAGTTCCATCTTCTCGTATCCAAGCCGCTCGATGACGAGTGTGTGTGCTCCTGCCATGATTTCATGGGTGGCCTGGTTGGGAAGGTCGGTTCCATCCAGCCGGACCCGTGCGTCCGTCGGAAGGCTCCGGAGTTCCAGAACGGCAGCCAGCGAGGCCGGGTCAACCGCCTGCATGTCATCCAGCGACGTGAACTCCAGCGTATACATCTCGCCCGGAAGGACATCGAACTCGCGGGACTTAGCCCCGTCACCGGCGCTGATGACGAGCCGCTGGCGGCCGGGTTCCACGGTGAGCGGCCGGTCCGGCTCCGAGAGCGGAATGTTGTTCAGCAACACGCCCCGCCCCGGCGGGATTCCCAGCACACGGACCTGAGACTTGCGCTTGGCTGCCGACGGATCAGAACCGGCGGAGCCGCCACCGATCTGCCGGACAATGGCCGCGACCATCCGCGTCAGAAGCAGCTCAGACTGCACGGTGTCGGGGATTTCCGTCTTTTCCCGGAACAGTTGCGAGCCGCGCCGGACCTCGTATACCTTGGCGGTCACCACGAATCCCGACGAACGGAAACCCTCAATGTCCACCAGGATGAACTGCTGGACGCCCTGCGCACGGGCGCGGGCGGCCCAGCACCCGATATCCGGGCACGGCCGCTGCATGGCGAGTGAAACCGGCGCAATCCCCGCCTCCCGGAGCGCCTTCTCGAACTCCGACTGGAACTTCGCAATGGTTCCGGCATCACCCACTCCGGAGGCTTCATAACCGCCGATGCCTATCTGGCTGGCACGGGCCTCCAGCACCGGCACCATTGACAGGGCCACAACCAGTGCCAGCATGCGGAGCGGCTCCCTGCACCAGAAACGTACGGCTTCCATCCCGATACCTGCCTCAAATGACAGCGCCGCCGGATATTCCGGCGGCGCCTGAATCAAACTCAATGAAGGGCGGCCCTGCCCTTCTTCCATTGTCAGCGGAGCCAGCCCGCAGGTGCTCCGGCCTTGCGCCCTTCCTCACGGATGGCGGCGCACTGCCGCCTGAAATCCTGGAGCTGCGCCCGGGTCTTTTCGAGTTCCTTGAAACGCTCCTCGGCACCGGCCTCGGCACCCGTGAGTTCCTCACTGAGCAGACCCTCGCGGTGCTCGACCGTACGGAGGTCGCGCTCGCACTTCTCGATCCGCCCCCGCCAGTATTTTTCATCTTTGACCGGACCATCCGGCTTCTTCTCGCCTTCCTTGGCAGCTTCCCCCTCGGCCGGTTTGGCGGCGCCCTCCTCTCCGCCCTCCGTCTTTGCCTCCTCGGCGGGTGGAGCAGACGGCACTCCAGCCGGACGGCGGAGTTCCATCTGCTGCCGGTATTTCGGTGGCACCTTGTTCATGGAATCGACGACATGTACTTGCCCGTCATCATCAGTATATTTGTACATTTTCGCGCCGGCTGACCCGGCAGCAAGCAGCAAACACATGGCGGCCAGAATGGCCGCACTGGTCATGCCCATTGGATATTTCTGCGTCATCATCTTCTTCCAACGCCCCGTAACTGGATGGCCACTAACGCCATGCCTGCATGGTTTCGATACTAGCCGGTTGAGAGCCGTCTGGCGAACCCCCTTCCCTCGCTTCAGCACATTGACGAACCGGCAGCCGGTCATTCACCTTGCCTTCCGTCATGGCATCCAGAACGCGTAAACCTGCTGCAGTCTCCACAAAACGGTCGGCCAAGGCGCTGCGCCGCGCCCAGAACCAGTTCCCGGGCGGGGTTAACTCTCCCGTCCGAGCATTCGGAAACGTGGGCGGCACTCCCCGGTTCATCGCCCGGGCACGCGGGGCCTACCTCACTGACATCGATCACAACATGCTGGTGGACTACGTGGGCTCCTGGGGGCCGATGATCCTGGGACACGCCGATCCGCGAGTCGTGAAAGCGCTCCGCGAGGCCGCCGGACGAGGCACCAGCTATGGCGCCCCGACGGAAGCGGAAAGCGAACTTGCCCGCATCATCCAGTCGTTTTTCCCGTCACTGGAGATGATGAGATTCACTTCGTCGGGAACAGAGGCTGCAATGGGGGCGCTCCGGGCCGCCCGCGGCTTCACCGGCCGCGACAAGATCATCAAGTTCGAAGGATGCTACCACGGCCATGCCGACTACCTGCTCGTCAAGGCCGGGAGCGGCGCCCTCACGTTCGGCGTGCCTGATTCGGCTGGCATTCCCGCCGCGATGGCCGGGCTGACCCTGACGGCCCGCTACAATGATGCCGCCCACGTCGAGGGACTCCTCAAGGCCAATGCCGGCGAGGTGGCAGCTGTGATTGTGGAACCGGTCGCCGGGAACATGGGGTGTGTCCCCCCCGTGCCGGGATTCCTCGAATCGCTGCGGACGCTCTCCAGAAAGCACGGCGCGCTGCTCGTCTTCGACGAAGTGATGACCGGCTTCCGGGTTTCGGCCGGGGGAGCACAGGAACTCTACGGCATCCGGCCGGACCTCACCTGCCTTGGCAAGATCGTGGGAGGCGGAATGCCGCTCGGAGTTTACGGCGGACGCCGGGAGATCATGGAAAAGATCGCTCCACTGGGTCCGGTCTACCAGGCCGGCACCCTGTCGGGGAATCCGATGGCCGTCGCCGCCGGTATCGCCACGCTGAAACAGCTCCGGCCCAGCCTTTACAAGCGGATCGACAACTACGGGGAGCGGCTGGAACACGGCTACCGTGAACTGCTGGCCAGGCACCGTCTCACGGCGGCGTTTAACCGCGTGGGTTCGATGTTCACGCTGTTCCTCGGCGTCGGAAAGGTAAATAGCTTCGAGACAGCCGCCCGGAACGACCGTGACCAGTTCCGCCGCTATTTCCACCGGATGCTGGAACTGGGCATCTACCTGCCGCCGAGCCCCTTCGAGGCGGCCTTCGTGTCGGCCGCCCACGGCAGCCGCGAATACCAGCGGACGATTCGTGCCGCGGATGACGCACTCGGCCTGCTAAATGGGGCTTAACTAGTTGATATTTAACATGTTTTATGCCGGTTGCATTTAATCATTGCTCCGCTAACATCCGCCCGGCCAGCGAAGGGCCCGAAGGCCATCCCTGATGCCCGAAAATCCGAAACCGCCGCCGCACTGGGCCTCCGAACTGGGAGCACTGTCAGGTGTCGGGATGACGATCGGCATAGCCACTGCCGCCGGGGTTTTCGGCGGCCAGTGGGCCGATGGGAAATGGGGAACCGGTCCCTGGCTCACTGTCGCCGGGGCATTTGCCGGGTTCGCGGCGGGAATGGTGAATCTTGTCCGGGTCTACCAATACTTCAGCAGACAGCCCGGGAAACGGCCAGATGGCGCCGAATGATCCGCTTCTGGCGGCCCGGCGCATCCGGCACCGGACGCTGTTCATCGGGCTCGCCGCCACGGCGATCAGCATCGTTGCCGGAGGCGGATTCCGGCTGGCAGGGAGCATTGCTGCCGGGACGGCCCTTGCGGCCGGAAACCTGTGGGTTATCGAGCAGATCGTCCGCCGCTACTTCCGGTCGGGAACAAAACGGTCAGGCGGGGGAATGGTGCTGGCTGGCAAATTGCTGGCGATGGTGTTGATTCTCTACCTCATCGTCCACTATGTGCCGGTCCACCTGCTCGCCTTCATGGGCGGGTTCGCGGCCCTCGTTGCCGCTTCCCTGTGGGAAGGGCTGGCGCAGGCGCCGCAGGGCGCGGCGAAGCCGGAGGTGAACTAGAGTGAACCTGATTCCGATGCACCAGATCGTGACCCAGGCCGGCGGCCATGCCACCTGGTTCAACCTGTTTCTCGACGAGCACATCACCCACAACTACACGAACGTCCTGATGGGCGCGACCGCCCTTACCCTCATCATCCTCTGCGGGCTGATCGTTCGCGGCGCTTCGGTAGCCCGGTCGAAAGAACTGGTCCCCGAAGGCCGCACCACGTTCCTCAACTTCTGGGAAATGTTCGTCGAGGGGCTCTACAACATCGTCGTGTCAGTGCTCGGCGAGAAAGAAGCCCGCCGCCAGTTCTGGTTCTTCGGCTCGATCTTCGTCTACCTGTTCTTCTCGAACGCACTGGGCCTCATCCCCGGCTTCCTGCCCTCGACCGACAACCTGTTCACGAACTTTCCTGTCGCCCTGTCGGTGTTCATCTACTACAACTACCAGGGTATCAAATCACACGGCGTCAAGAACTATCTGGCCCACTTCTGGGGACCGCTGTGGTGGCTGGGACCGCTCCTGTTCGTGATCGAGATCGTGTCCCACTCGGTACGGCCGGTATCGCTGTCGCTGCGTCTTTACGCCAATATCTTCGGCGATCACAAGGTGCTCGGCGCGTTCCAGGACATCTTCGCCTATGTGCTTCCGATACCGCTGATGGCGTTCGGCCTGTTCGTCTCGCTTCTGCAGGCCTACGTCTTCATGTTCCTGTCCCTCATCTATGTCGCACTGGCGACCGAGCATGAGCACGGCCACGACGAGCATGGCCACGGGGAGACCCACGAGGGCGCGCACGCACACGCCCACTAAGAGGAAAGGCAAAAGCGTCTATCTCCGGCGCGGCACGGGAGGCTCCATCCAGAATGAGACCCCCGAACGCTCCGGCGGCCAAGACAGTCCGATAAACCAAGCAAACGAACCAGGGAGGTTCACTGAAATGTCCAAGCTAAACCGTATTTCCGCATTCATCGTCGCCGCCATCGTCCTGGCCCCCGCCATCGCGATGGCCGCCGAGCACGACGGCGGGGCATCCAGCCAGGGCTGGATCGCCATTGCCGCCGCCCTCACCATGGGCATCGCCGCCGCGGCGGGCACCTACAGCCAGTCCCGTGCGGCCACCGCCGCGCTGGAAGGCATGGCCCGCAACCCGTCGGCCTCCGGCGACATCCGCGGCTCGATGATTCTCGGCCTCGCGCTGATCGAGTCACTCGTGCTGTTCGCCTTCGTGATCGCGTTCCTGCTGCAGGGCAAGATCTAGGTCGCACGGCGCGGCCCCTGGGCACCGGCCAGCAATGAACCGGATTCCAGCGGCTTTCGGAACGGCTGTCCTGGCGTTTGCCGGGGCAGCCGTTTCCGTTTCCCGTCCGGCGCATGCTAACGACCCCGCCGCGCTGACGGCATCACGATCCCCAAAGCCCGCCACCGCCAAGGAGTCACCCATGACACAGGAACGCGCCGGCGCCATCACCGCCCGCGGCAACCCGCTTACCCTCATCGGCCCCGCCCTGAAGGCCGGCGACAAGGCCCCCGCCTTCACGCTCACCGGACAGGACATGAAGCCCGTCACCCTCGCCGACACTGCCGGCAAGGTGCGTCTCATCTCCGTCGTCCCGTCGCTCGACACGCCCGTGTGCGACACTCAGACCCGCAAGTTCAACGAGAAGGCCGCCACCATCCCAGGTGTGGAGATTCTCACTGTCAGCATGGACCTGCCGATGGCGCAGAAGCGCTGGTGCGGAGCCGCCGGCGTGGACAAGGTGAAGACCGCATCCGACTACAAGGATCACGGTTTCGGGAAGGACTGGGGCGTCCGGATCAAGGAAACCGGGCTCCTCGCCCGCGCCATCTTCGTCGTCGGAAAGGATGACAGGATCACCTACGTTGAGCTGGTACCGGAACTCACCCAGGAACCCGGTTACGACCAGGCGCTCGAAGCGGCCAAAAAGGCGGCCAACTAGCCCCCGATTTTCCTGCCATAAGGTCCCAAGGAAGACGCCCGGCGCCCGGAAAGGGGCCGGGCGGCTTCATTTTCGGGCGGCCTGCAAACGGTGTACACTGGTCCCGTGAGCGACATGTGGACCACGCCCGTCGAGGAGGCTGTCGACCGGGGCGCCTACGAGGAAGCCTTGGGGCTTCTGGATGGGTTGCGCACCGGTTACGGCAGTACGCCGGAGTTCCTTTACTGGACCGGCTATTGCCAGCTGCATCTCAGCCGGTACGATCTGGCGCGGGAATCGCTGACCAGCGCACGCCGGGCGGACACAGACAACGCCAACCGGTTCCGGATCACGATTGCGCTCGCCAACCTGATGCTCCGCACGGGCAAGTACCGTGATGCCGCCGTGCTGCTGGAAGAGCTGCTGGGTTCCGGCGGACATGAGGACACCGACAGTGTCGTCCTGAACTATTCGCTGGGACAGGCCTATTTCTATCTTGGCAACTTTTCGCAGGCGCTTCCCGCCTTCAACCGGGCGCTCGACACCTACGAGAAGCTCGGCAACCGGCGCGGCATCATCAGCACCCGGCAATCGATTGCCGCTTCCTGCCAGCTCATGCACGAGCCCCAGGCAGCCATCGAGCAGTACCTGAAAGCCTACCGCCTCGCCGAGGAACTGGACGATCCGCTCTCGCTTGGCCTCATTTACCTGAACCTCGGGTCGCTCTACCAGGACCGAGCCCACTACCAGAATGCCCTGTCCTACTACGAGCAGGCACTCGCCCTGATGACCCGGCTGGGGCGGGCCAACTACCAGGCGGCGCTCCTCAGCAACCTCGGAAATCTCTACTCGATCATCCGCCAGTTCGACCGTGCCCGCGACTGCTTCAACCGGGCCGGCGAGATCACCCGCGTACCGGAACTCAGTCTCTACCAGGCCCATCTCGCTGTGTACAAGGCGGAAATGCTGCGGGAAACCGGCGAGCTGGAGGCTGCTGCCGCCGAGCTGGACCGTGCGGGAGAGATTTTTCAGGGCTTCAAGAACTCCAACGACTTCCTCCTGCTCCTCGGCGCCCGGACCGAACTGGCGCTCCGGAGCGGCGACACGGCTGCTGCCAGTGACTGGCTTGGCCAGTTCCGCTCGATGGCCGAGGGACTCAACACCCCGTCAGCCCAGCATCAGATGGCCATGCTGGAAGCAAAAGTGGCGATTGCCCCCGGCGGCCCGAAATCTTCCAAACGGCTGCAGAAACTGCTCGCCCAGGCATCCACCTTTTACCGGAAGGCCGGTTACCTCGCCCAGCTCTGGGAAGCGGAAGTCCTGTCTGGACGGATGGCGCTGGCCCGCGGGGAGGCAGCCCTTGCCCGCGAGAAGTTCATGCGTGCCTACGACATTCACGAGGAAATCCGGGGCAACGTGCCGGCGGCGGCCCGCGAGGGCTTCGACCAGCGCCCTGAATTTGCCGCCTTCGAGCGCGATTGCCGGCAACTGGCCCTCGACAAGTCGAGCTTCGTGCTGCTCAAGATCCTCGCTTTCAACAAGCGGCTGAACGCTGGACTGGACGATACAGACGCCGAGGGGTTCCTTTTCTCCATACTGGAAGAAGCGATGAACCTGTCCCAGCCCGATGAGGGGTACCTCTTTATTGGTGACGAGGTGCGTGCCGCCATGTCGGCCGAAACGGGCCGCATGAACCCCCATCAGGTGAAGGTCGCCTACTGGGATATCGTGCAGCCGCTGGCGGAGAAGGTCCGCGTCACCGGCGAATCGGCCCTCAGCATCGAGAGCGCGCTACCGGCCGATCTCGACCAGACGATGCGCGACCTCGAAGTCCTCTCGGTCATGGTGGTGCCGATTCGTGCCCTGGGACGGGTGCTGGGGCTTGTATACCTGCACAAGCGCCATTCGCCGGGTGCCTTCAGCACTGAAAACCTGTTCCTCATCGAGGCGTTCTGCGATCAGGCCGGACTCGCCCTGTCGAACTCCGACCGCATCCGGCGCGTACGTGAGCATGAGGCACAACTCTCCACGGAACTGAGCTACCTCAAGAACCAGATGGACGCGGAGTACGCAGTCGTAAGCCCCCAGTCTGCCCGTTTCCGCGAAACCCTGCGTCTGGTCCGCGCCGCCGCGCACGGCACTGGCTCCGTGCTTCTTCGCGGCGAAACCGGCAGCGGCAAGGAAGTGCTTGCCCGCGAAATCCACCGCCTGTCAGACCGTTCCGGCGGTCCGTTCGTCCGGATCAATCTGCCGGCCATCCCGGCGAGTCTGCTGGAGTCCGAACTGTTCGGACACGAGGCTGGCGCCTTCACCGGCGCCACGCGCCGCAAGACCGGCCTGCTCGAAATCGCATCCGGTGGAACGGTTCTGCTGGACGAAATAGGCGACCTGCCGCTCGCCGGGCAGGTGAAGCTCCTCCGTGTCCTGGAGGAAAAGGTCATCACGCGCCTTGGCTCCACGCGGGAAACGCCAGTCGATATCCGGGTCGTCGCTGCCACCAACCGGGATCTGGAGACCATGATGGCGCGGGGCGAGTTCCGCGAGGATCTTTTTTACCGCCTGAATGTTTTCTCTATCGATATCCCGCCGCTCCGCGAGCGGCGGGATGACATCCTGCCGCTCGCGAGTGGATTCCTGGAACAGCTTGCCCGTTCTTTGGGGCGGGACGTAACCGGGTTCTCCGAGCATGCCCGCGCCGCGCTGCTCGACTACCCCTGGCCCGGGAACGTGCGCGAACTGAAGAACGTCATCCACCGTGCCCTGCTGCTCGAGGACGGCCCGGTCCTGGAGCTGGCGAGCTTCGCGCCCGCACCGGGCAGCCTGCCCGGTGCCATGGACGGTTCCCGCTACCAGAACCGGCTGGGGCAGACCCGGGCCGAATCGGTCCGGGAGGCGCTCGCCATCACCGGTGGCAACCGCAAGGCCGCCGCCAAGCTGCTCGGTATCAGCCGGTCCCGGCTGTATGAACTCTTGAAAACGCTGGAGCCCGAGGCCGGTCAGGCCAACTAGACTCCCGCTGGCTCCGCACCTCAGAGCGGCAAGAATGTCCGTTTGGAGTGGGCTATGTCCGGTTTTCCGGACATAGCAGATCATGCTATGACGACAGCCTTACAGGTGTAGGCTAACTACTTGAAATAATTACTGAATACTGGCATTGGGGCGGTTCGGCCAGCGGCACGGGATTTGCGTATCCTTAGTACAGAAGCGCACGAAACAGCAGGAAAGGCCGGAAATTGCTGAGAATTTTCACCGGAGCCGCATCACGCACGGGGCGAGGACTCGCTCTCGCGGGCCTCTTTTGTGCTGCCGCCGTGATACCAGCCTGCCAGGTTGGCGGCCCGCCGCCAATCGTCGAGCCGGGCCCTCCGGTGCTCCGCGCCCAGGCCGAACGGATCGCTGTCGCCCCGTCGATCTTCCCCGCTTCCAACCCGCCCGCCTCAATCACAGTCGAGGTGAAGCTGCGCGGCGACCTGTATCCCGAGAGCATCCTGTTTCAGGCCGAGGCCCGGCTCTCCTACCTGTCGCCCGATGAAACCGGCGAGATCATCTCTACCGATCTGCTGACCATGACGCTGCAGGATCCGGCGCGGGAAAATCTCTTTACCGGCCAGTTCGACACGGCGGCACTGCTTGATGGCCCCGCCACCTCAGGCGGCACGATCCGGCAGCGTCTTGCCGCGCACGGCGCGGATCAGGTTTCGCTGCGGCTTATCGGGCGAATCCTCGCAGCCGGCATCGATGCCGACACCCCCTGGGACGAGACGAACGTGCTCGACAGTTCCATGCCGCAGCCGGAGATCGTGAGCCTGTCGGCAGCAGCAGTGCTGCCGGGCAACACGCTTGAGATCACCGTCACCGGACACAATCTGGAAACGGTCACTGCCGGCGTGATGGAAGGCTTGGCGGGACTCACCGTCGACTCCATTAGTGGTGCCACTGCCGACACGGTGCAAATCAGCCTGACCGCAGCTTCCACTGCCGGGCCCGGTCACAGAACCCTTCGGCTGCTTGGTTCGGGCGGGCTTTCCCCTGTGACCCAGCTTGCCCGGATCACCGTTATTGACATAACAAAACCCGCGATCCTGTCGCTGACTCTTCCCGCCGGAAACCAGGGGACTCCCTACTCGTTCCAGCTTCTTTCCAGCGGCGGCACCGGCGCGGTCAGCTGGGCGTTCCGCAGCGGTTCGTTCCCCTCGGGCATGACCATCAGCTCCGGAGGGCTCCTGTCGGGCACACCAGCGACTGCTGGTACTTATGTATTTGACCTCTCAGTCCGCGACCAGGATCTGAATGAGGATCGCCGCACGTTCCTGCTCACCATCGTCCCGCCGCCGGGCGACGGACGTGATGCACTTCTGGTTCCCTGTGATGCCTTTGCCGATTCCGTCGCCGCCCAGAACGGCACCCAGGAGGCCGACCGCGCCACCGGCGCGCCCGATCCCGTCACGGCGGTTCTCAGCGGCTCGCAGCCTCCGGTCGTGGGACTTGCTCCGGCGAATCTCTCGCTCGTCTCGCAACTTGCCAATGGAGCATATCTTCTCCTCGACATGGGCCCCGATCCCTGCGAATGGATTCAGGCCCGTCCCTCACGGGCAGCCGACGCCTGGCTCGATATGGCGGGCCCCTACCGGTCGTCGGTGCTGGTATGGCTGTCGCAGACCACTACCACGCTTGCACGGCTGGCGCTTGCACAGGCTCCCAACTCCGGTTCGATCGGCTCCGGCCGGTTCGCTCTCGATGCGGGCAGTGACGGGACGCTCTACCGGTACGTGACCATCGCCCTGAACGACAACACACCCGCCAAGGTGGACGCTGTTGAGCGGGCCAGCAACGACCTGCTGGCGCCAGAAACCTATTCCCCGGACATCGAGATCCTGGCGGGTGGAGTTCCGCAAACAAACGGCAACGACCTTCGCCTGACCCTTTACGGCGATGACACCCAGGGCGGATCCGACCCGGCGGGGAAAATCGCCTCGTTCACGATCCAGCTTCACAACCTCACGACCGGCATCACCGAGCCTGACGCCAGCGCCGAATCGGCAAACGGGTTCACCGCTGCTTACGAGGCAACTGGTCTCGATGACGGAAACTATGAATTTTCCGTCTATGCGGTTGACCTGTTCAGCAATGCTGACCCCGTCCCGGTTACCGGCGGTTTTACCATCGACACCACCGGTCCGGAGCTTTCGGACCTCGACTTCACCGCCTCCTCGACGGTGATCTCGACTGGCGGATCGGTTTCTTTGCAGGTGACCGTGCTTGCCGGCGATCCGCTTTCTGGAGTCGCCGCTGTAACGGCAGCAGTGTCAGGCCCCGGCGGGCCCTACAGCTTCGAGCTGGCAGCCCTTGGCGAAGGTCTGTGGGGCGGAACCCTCGATGATGTTGACCAGGCGGGTGCCTATACGGTCCTCGTCGAGGCAGCAGACGGGCGCAGCAATACGTCAGACCTCGCCGCCGGACCGGTCACCCTGACGGCC
Organism: Deltaproteobacteria bacterium; assembly: GCA_026129095.1. Lineage (NCBI taxonomy): Bacteria > Pseudomonadati > Myxococcota > Myxococcia > Deltaproteobacteria bacterium. Next base: position 104,546 of record JAHCIT010000010.1, on the reverse strand, counting down.
AACATGCCCCCGGCGGTAGATGCTGGCCCGAACTTCTCCGCTCCTGAACTCACGATGGTGATTCTCGACGCCTCTGGTACCAGCGACCCCGAGGGCGGTGCCGTCACCTTCGAATGGGTACAGACCGGCGGCTCTCCCTTCGTGACCATCCAGGGGGCGGGCGCCATTGTGAGTTTCTTTGCGCCGGAACTGCTGAGCAACACACCTGTCCTGCTCACGTTTCAGGTGACAGCGACTGACCCGGCAGGCGCTTCGGCGTCGGACTCAGTCATTGTGACGATTACCAATGTCAATCAGCCCCCACTCGTCAGTGCCGGACCAGACGTCACAATTCCGGATAGCGCGCCTTATTCGCTCTCCGGTTCGGCCGTGGACCCCGAAGGGGATTCCTACTCGCTTCTATGGACCCAGCTTTCGGGACCGGACGTGGGCATCACCGGACAGACCACTGCGGATCCATCGTTCAACCCGCCGGATGCATCGGGCGGCGACATTACGCTCATCTTCCAGCTCACCGCGACCGACGTCTTTACAGCCAGCGCATCGGATACCGTCATTATCACGATATCGACTTCCAACTACCCGCCGGTCGCCAATGCAGGTCCCGATCAGTTCGTTTTCGACACGACGCCCCTGTTTATTGATGGCACGGCCTCCTACGACCCGGAAGGCGGCGGCCTCACCTACCTCTGGAGCATGACCGCCGGCAATCCCGCGCATATTCCCGGCTGGGCCGCCGTGAACAAGACGACCTCGACCATTACCCTGGCTGCGATCAATGCCGGGACGGACACGGCATTCACATTCCAGCTTCAGGTAACCGACAACCAGTTCCAGACGCACACGGACACGGTGACGGTCAACGTGAAACGGCTGTGTGTGCAGCCGGTCAGCCTGACCAGCGCTTCAAGGCAGTATGGCCGCGCCCTCAACCAGGCTGTTGATGGCGAACTGCAATTCGTCCTCCAGCAGGGTGTTGCCTCGCTGTTCTACCGGGACTGGGCGGCAGGCACCCGGCACGATTTCGCCCTGCCCGGCGGCGCCGGGAAAATGATGGCGCACGACACCGTCCGCCGGCTTCTGTGGATAGCAGGCGATGCGTCTCTTGATCGGGTGAACCTGGACGACCTGTCGGTCACGACGGCCGCCACGCTTCCCGCGCCAGCGCTCGACATCGCCGTTGATACCGGCACCGGCCGGGTGGGTGTGCTCACCAGCAACACCGGAGGCCGGCTCGTCTTTTTTGATACCACAGGCGGACCCAGCACCGGCTCGGTCGATCTGGACCGTGCGAACCCCGGCGCGCTCTCGCTCATCGCATCACCCTGGTCCGGCCGGTTTGTGGTCGCCGACCGGGACAACCGGCGGATCGACTTCGTGAACCCCGCCATCCCGGCAGTGCTTTTCGATGTTCCCTTCACACCGGAAACAGAGATCACCGGAGTGACTGCCAACCCTGATACCGGGGTCATTGCGGTCATACATGCCGCAGGGATCACGGAGGTTTCCGATGACGGCGCGGTAATCGTGCACCGGAGTCTCGGGAACGATCCGCCCAGCCGTTACGACGCCATATACACGCCTGAAGGCGAACTGGTGGCTGTCCGTGGTCTGGGCTCCGGTGAGGCCACCACAAGCCGCAGCCTTTACCGGTCAATGCTGGCCTTCTTCACCGGCTCGGTGACTGACTTGCCCGATCTGGGAGATGTCGCGCTGAACCTTCCGGCGAAAACCCCCTCACGCGCCGGGGATTTCATCGCCACGGCCAGCGTAGACGAGTTTGCCATCCTGGAGGCGAGGAAATCAGGCGCTTCGCGCCTGACCATCGTTACGGGAACCGATGCTCCGTACGACACCCGGACGATTGATCTAACCAATGACGAGCCGCTGTCCATTCGTGCCGCCGGAGGCCGCTACTATGTGCTCACGGCGGGCGGCGACCTCGTTCGGGTCGTTCCCGGCGAGAGCGACGTCATCTCCATCGACCGGCCTGCGGCACAGGCAGGCATACTTGCCGTTGACGACACCGGGCGGCTGCAGGTCACCGACCGCCGGGCACGGCGGCTGTGGCAGGTTGCGGGCCAGAGTCCCACGATTACTGTCTCACGGCAGGAACTGCCGGGCCTGCCGGCAGCACTGGCCACAGCCGGCTCAGAACCGGTCGTCGGGCAGATTGATACAGGCCGTAGTGGCGGGCGTTACACGCTGCTCATGGCTGACGGATCCGGAACCGTCTGGTCTGGTCCCGACAGCTACACCGGTACGCATATTACCCCGCCCGTCACCGATGGGACGCGCACCTACTCATACCGGCACGGACAGGAGCAGATCGAGGTTTACCTGAACGATACCGGCATCCTGGACCGGGTCATTGCCGTCACGATCAGCCCGGTCCGGCTGGCTGTCTCGCCCGGCGGCGATACCCTCGCCGCCATTGATCCGGATGCCCGGATGGCGGGCCTCTACAGGCTGGACGATGACGATGATGAATACCTGATCCCGACCGGAGAAGGACCGGCTGAACTGGTCTTCAATGGGGACGGGAGCCGCCTCATCGTCAGGGAACGGACTACGAGCCGGGCGCTGGTCATCGACGTCGACAGTGCTGCCGCCATCGCCGAGCATGCGATCCCGGTGACGAACATTCCGGCTCCCACCGACCCTGCGGGCATTGGACGCCGGTCGCTCGTCTATCACCCGGCGAGCGGTTTCTTCTACCTGTCCTCCGGCATGAACCTGCTGAAGCTTTCCGGCAGCGGCTCCAGCCCCGCAGTCATCACGCCCGTTGCATTGCTTCCCATCACGTCGCTGGATGTGATCGGTAACTATGTCGCCGTCACGGACGGCGGCCGCCGGGTATTCCTTGTCAGTCCCGCGCAGAACCACCGGGCCTTCCAGATCAACATCCCGGTGACGCCGCCAGACGGGAATTTCCAGCGCGTGGCGGCGGATCCCAACGGGGAGTTGCTGTACGTGGCCGGTGAGCACACCGTCACGGTCATCGATTTCCGGAATGGGTGCACCTACCCGCGCCCGGTCAACTATGCCTGGGCAGCCCCATGGATCGAACAGGACCGCTTCGATCCTGACCGCACTGCGTACGCCTATGCCGGTCCGGAAAACCTGTGGAACCGGGTGCTCCGTCAGGCGAAGGCCGCCATGCGGGGCCTTTTCAGTTCCCTCTATTCATCCGTGCGGCCAGCTTCCGCCCGGGCAGAGTCCAAACCCAAGGTCTTCACCGTGGCCGAAGGCCACACCTGCCAATTCATGGAGAAAGGAAACCTCCCATGAAACTCAACCACCCTGTAAAACCCAACCAACTCGATGTTCCGTTCCGTGCACCGGCCTCATCGCTCGGCGCCCGGCTGGAACCGGCCGCTCCGCCCAACGGCGTTGCGAGCACGATGGCCTGGCAGAACCTGCCGCTGCCGCAGGAGGAGGAAACCCTCTCCCGGCCCCGGCGGGATCCCTACGAGGCATCCCGGCAGAAAAACCGGCGTGAGGCCATTCTTGCTGCCGGCAGTCTGCTCAAGGATGCCCTCAAGGACCGGGGAATCCCTGTCCGGACGCGGCAACCCCTCAAGCTGGTAGGCAAAAACAGCGGCTGACGGTCCTCTTCAGGGCATTATCCACCGCTGCTTGGGGCTCGGAATCCCCTGCCCAGCCAGTATTAACGCGGCGCGGTATTGATTTTACTGGCCATCCATGGTCTTAATGCCGACCCCTGTTTGCCAGCGGTGAGCCAGGGAGAGAGCAGTCAGTATCAGATGGCAGACCCCGGTTTCCGAATCCTGATCGCTCCTTCCGAACGGAAGGCTCCCGGGGGCACTACACCCTGGAGCCAGGTCAAGGCGGACCCGAAAGTAAACCGGTTTGCCGAGCTGGCAGGTGAACGCGATCGCGTCGCAACTGCTTTGAAGCAGGCCATAACCGCCAAGGTTCGTCTGGCTGACCTGTTCGACCTCAAGGGCAAGGCCCTCGAAAAGGCCATTGAAACGAATCTCGATCTGGCCAATGCGCCCACAATGACTGCCCTCGAACGATACGCGGGCGACATGTATGCGGCGATTGATCCGTCCAGCCTGCCCTCCGATGCGGTTCAGCTCTTTAAAAAGGCGGGCCTCATTGTTTCTGGACTGCTGGGGATTGTGACGCCAGGCGATCTCATTCCTGACTACAAGCTCAAGATCGGTGCCCAGCTCCCCGACGTGGGGCCTTTGACCCGGTACTGGAAGGGCGAACTGGCGCATCTGTGGATCCGTGAGCTGAAGGGCCGTGGCGTTCTCGACCTTCTACCCGAGGAACATGCCAAGACCATTGCCCCGCCGTCAGGTGCGATTGCCTGGGTTCAGGTGAAGTTCGGCAAGACGAGCGGCAAGGGTTCCAAGGTCAGGTTCACCTCGATTACCCACGGCGCGAAAGTCCTGCGCGGACAGCTCGTGCGGAGCGTGCTTGAAGCGGGCAAGTTCGACCCGAAGGGCTGGTCCCGCAAGAGCCCGGTCCCCAAGTTCAAGGTCTCGAAGGAACTGTCGAGCTACGACGGCGTTTCCGGCGAGATCGTCTTCGTCCAGGGATAACCGGTCAGTTTCTCAGGCTGGCTGAAGTCCAGGCTCCCCGGTCCGCTGCCGCTCGGCAGCGCGCTTTATCTCAAGCAGCATCAGTCCGATCACGAAATAGTGGACCCACTGGAAGAACAGCAGCCACACGAGACGGAACCATGGGTCTTCGATAGAACAGTCGGCGGTAAACTCGAGAATGGTCCGGTTGTCGTCCTTGGGATCAGGCTCCAGGGTCCAGGTCAGCTTCCCCTCCAGCGGCCCGTCCGTATAGCGCAGGCGCACGCGGTGGTCTTTTTGGACCTTGCTCACCTCGAATCCGATCTTCAGGCTCTCGAACAGCGGGTTCAGCGAAATAGCGTCCCCTTTGTCCATGCTGTCCCGGTCCGGAAAGGTGAAGCGGTAGCCCATCCGCGAAGCCGACACTTCTCCGCTGCCGGTTGTCTCCTGGGGCAATCCGAGCATCTGGCGCAGGAACCGGTATCCACCAATTACCTCAAACACGTCTTCCACCGGTGACGCGATACCGATCACGTACCGCTCCAGTTCCAGTTCTCCGGTGACTGGCCCGACGATGAACTGATCCAGCGGGTTGATCATGGGACTACCTCCGCTTCCATTTACCGGTGTCAGCCGAACCAGACACTCTCACGCCCGGCGAGATCCTCATTGACCATTTCCTGGACAGTGTCCTGTATCTCCCGTGCAATACGGCGCATCAGTTCGGGATCCTCGGTCGCATGCTCCGGGTATTCCCGATGAAGCTCGATTGGCGCTCCATAGCGAATCCGGTATTTGGTCGGAAGCGGAAGCCCCCACAGGGGAAGGGGCAGAAGCAGCATCTGGGGCGTGATGGGGAAATACGGAACACCCAGGGCTTTGGCGAGCGGCTTGATATTGACGAGCGCCGGATACTGTTCCTCGCCCCCGATCACCGATGTTGGAATAATCGGCGTCTTGTGCCTGATCGCCAGTTCCACGAAACCCACATTGAAATTGACCAGCTTGTACCGGTCGCTGAACGGCTTGCCGGGGCCCTTGGCCCCCTCTGGAAAAACCGTCACCAGTTCTTCCGATTCGAGAAGCTGTTCGAAGTTGTACCGGGTGCCTGTCACCTGGCCACAGCGCTGCATGAATGTTCCGACCGAAGGTATCCCCGAAAACACCTTTTCGATGATCCCCCTCATCAGCCGGGGATTGGGTGCCTTCTCCATGATGTCAATGTAAATCAGCAGGCCGTCGATCGGCAGCACGCCGGAGTGGTTCGGAACGACCATCGCCCGGCCCCTGGCTGGCAGGTTTTCATGTCCCGTGCTTTCTGCGCGGAACCAGCTCTGGTAAAGCGGCCGTGCCAGCAGGTAGCCCAGCAGGATTGATTCGCGCTCCATGCCGAACTGGTCGTAGCCGAAACCCAGATCGTTGAACGGGGCATTCAGAATGAGGTCCACGCGCTCGTCACCCAGCACCCGCCGGGCGAATTCGATCACACGATGCCTGTTCGACTGGTCCATAACCGTATCTACCGGCCACCTGAATGGGGCCGCCCTTCATGGGTGCCCCAGCCCCTGAAACTGCGGCACACCCAGGACGTGTGTAGCACGCGCCGGGCGCGGGACAACTGGGAGGGAAACTCATCCGCCGAACTGGCGGCGGATTTCAAGGAGAATAAGGTCGCGGGTAAAGGGCTTCCTGAGATAGCCGTCCATCCCGGCATCGAACGCCTCTTCCTCGGCGGTACCGGAGGTGTGGGCCGAAATCGCCACCACAGGGAGTTTCGAGCCATAGGACCGGAGGCGGATTTCGCGAGTGGCCTGTATTCCATCCATGCGGGGCATGGCGAGATCCATCAGGACAAGATCGAACTTCGACTTTTCCAGCTTGTTGAGCGCCTCGACGCCATCCTCTGCCAGAACCACCGCATATCCCTGCGGTTCCAGCATCTCCCGGAGCATTGTCCGGGTTTCCGGATCGTCATCCACCACGAGGATCGTCTTGCCCTTGCCCAAGCGAGAATCCCTCCACGCGCCCTTTCACTATATTCAAAATTTCACGACAAATATATGCCCGCCGCGTCAAGAGACTGTGAAAACCGCTCTTGGCGCGGCACGGCAAAGTCCCGGTTACTGCCTTAAACCGGATAAACTCCGTGTTTCCGATAGGGACGGAGCATCCGCTTGGACTCCGAAAAGAACAGGGCCTGGATGATCCGTTGCCGGGTTTCCCGGGGGTCGATCACGTCATCGACCATCGCCCAGCCGGCGGCAACGTAGGGATCTATCGTTTCCCGGATCTTGTCTGCCATCTGCTTGGCGGCATCCGGCCGCTGGGCCTCCGGCATGGCTTCGAGCATCTTCCGGGCGAAGATCGCCACCATTCCTTCCGGCCCCATGACTGAAATCTCCGCCAGCGGCCAGGCGAGGATCGCGTCCGGTTCATAGGCCGCACCATTCATCACGTAATAGCCCGCGCCGTAGCACTTGCGGAGCAGTATGGTCACCTTTGGCACCGTGGCGGTCGCTACCGCATGCAGCATTTTTGCGCCATGCCGGATGATCCCCTGCTGCTCAACCTTCGAGCCAACGACAAACCCCGGAGTATCCTGCAGAAAGACAAGCGGAATCGAGAAGGCATCACACAGCCACACAAAACGTGCGGCCTTGTCCGCGGCATTCACGTCCAGCGCACCGCCCAGGAACATCGGGTTCGAGGCGACGATTCCCGCCGGACGGCCCCCGAACCGGGCGAAGCCGGTACAGATATTCCGCGCCCATTTGGGCTTCATCTCGAAGAACGAGCCTTCATCGGCGATGAACCCGATCACCTTATGAACGTCATAAGCCCGTTTGGGATTGTCGGGAATCACATCAAGGATCTTGTCCTCAATGAGACCGTCCTTTCCGGTGTATGGAACGACAGGGGGCTTTTCCTCGCAGTTCGACGGGAAATAGGAAAGGTATTGCTTGATCTTCTCGATGCACTCCTGATCGCTGGCGGTTTCCAGATCGCCCACGCCGGAAATTTCCGTGTGAATCTGCGAACCGCCGAGATCCTGCTCCGACACGTCCTCGCCCACGGCCGCCTTCACCAGATACGGACCGGCAAGCGCCATGCTGGACGTGCCCTTCACCATTGGAACGAAGTCGGCAAGGCCGGGAATGTAGGCCGTCCCCGCCGCTCCCGGTCCCACCATCGCGCACACCTGGGGCACGACGCCTGAAAGCACTGCCTGTTCCTGGAACAGGAACCCGGTGCCGGCGAACCTCGACGCCTCACGGTCATGGCTGCCGCCGCCGATGCGGGCGCCGGCCGAATCGATCAGCCACACGATCGGAATCCGCCAGCGCAGGACCATCTCCCGCAGCCGGGCCATCTTGTTCTCGGAAACCTCTCCGATAGAACCGCCGAAGACCGTGAAGTCGTAGGCGGCCACCGCCACCTTCCGGCCGTTCACCGTTCCGTAACCGGTAACACAGCCGTCGGCCGGGGAGCGTGCCTTGCTGTCACCGTGGTGATAGCCCAGCCGCCCGAACTCCATGAACGACCCCGGATCAAGCAGCAGGTCAATGCGCTCGCGACAGGTCAGCTTGCCCCGTTCGTGCTGCTTCTGGATCTTGTCTTCCCCGCCCAGCAGCAGGGTATCGGCGCGCTTTTTGTCGAGTTCCGCAATCCGCTCACGCATGGTCGGCATGTTCAGGTTATCTCCGTTCCGTAAATGAATGGCCATTCAGCGGAAGGGAACAGTTACCCGTCCGGCCCGCAAGAGGTCAACGGGGAGGGGTTAACTGCCAGCCTACAGCTTGGTGGCGCCGCCCAGCTTGGTGTCGTCGGGGCTTTCCAGACGGTTGCGCAGACGGCGAAGCAGCTCGCCGAAGCCGTTATCCTTGATGATCTTGCTGAAACTCACCCGGTAGGTATCGACGAGAGAGGCATCATCGACCGAGTAGTCCGTGATCCGCCATTCACCTTTGGGGTTTTTCTCGAAATAGTAGTCGAGCCGGATCTCCTCACCCTTGTAGGTAATCTTTGCACTTACCACAGTGCGGCGGCCCACCTCCTCCGGCTTGCGGTACTGGATGCGCCCTTCCGAATAGTACTCGAGAGCCTTGTCCGAAACCGAGTTGTTGACAGTGACCTGCCGGAACAACGAGAGAAACTCGTCCAGTTCCTTCTTGCTGGCGAGCTTCTGGTTACGTGCGCCCAGTGCGTCCAGCGCGATGCGGTCGTAGTCGAACAGGTCATTCAGCAGCTGCTTGAGCGGCTCCTTGTCCTTGGCCGAAAGCGGCAGCGTCCGCTTGCCAATATACGCCCGTATCTCCTGGTCCCGCGACTGGATGAGCGGCAACGGACCCGCGTCCGAAGCAATCACCAGAGAGGGTACAAGACAGCAAACCGCCAGCAGAAGAGCCACAAACCGTTTCATTGTCATGGACTGGTGTCCTCCAAACCGGCCGCCTCAATGAGTTCGGCCCAGGCCTTGTTGTTCTCGAATATGGCACTCAGGAAACTTCCGCGCGTCTGGAGGTAGTTCTGGTAGGCAATCAGGAGGTTATCGGTCGTCTCGACGCCGACGCCCCAGTTCAGGCTCGCCGAACGGAACCACCGGCGGCTGGACAGGTTAGCCTCACGCAGCGCCTCCACAGTCCGCTGCGCGCGGAGCATCTCGTAGTAGGCCTGCCGCGCCTGGATACGGAGCCCCATGATGGCTGCCTCCTGGCCAATTCGCGCCTGCTCGTACTGCGCCAGTGCCTCGTCGCGCTTGGCCTCGTGCATCCACCCGCTGAAATCGAAATTCAGGCCCAGCACGACGCCACCACCAACCGACCGGAAATAGTCACCGGCGAATATCGAACGGACCTCACGCCGGGGGGCGTAGGCGGCAAACCCCTGCCCGGCGACGAACACATCCGGCTTCATCCATGACTTGAGCGTTCCCAGTTGTGCCCGGCGGGCCTCGACACCCACACCTGCCCGGCGGGCATTGAAATGGTTGATGGATGCGGAGTCCTCGTAAAATGTCACCGGGTCCAGATCGATCTCCACCGGGGCGATGTCCTCCTCGGCGAGCTGGAACTCGTCCTCCGGATCGAGGCCGAGCATCACTGCCAGCGTCGTCCGCGCCAGTTCCTGCTGGGCCCGTACCTTCTCGATCTGCATCCGGAGCTGGCCGAGGAAGATTTCCACGCGGTAGAGATCGGTCAGGGTGAACTCCCCGTCGTCCATCTCGACCTTTTCCTTGATTGTGTCCCGGTTGCTGGCGAGCTGCTTTTCGACATCGGCGACCAGGTCGATCCCGTCGCCAGCGGCAAGCAGTCCCCAGTAGAGCTCGCGTATCCGCTTGCGGATCTCTGCCCGCTTGAGCGCCAGTTCCAGTTCCGAATTCCGGATTCCGGCCTGTGCCAGCATTCTGGCCGACTCCAGCTTGCCCCAGGTGTAAAGGGGCTGGACCAGGTTCAGCTCGAACCGGAAGAACGGCCCCAGCCTGTCGAGCGCACGTGATTTTTCCACCTTGATGGTGGGACAGGCAGGATCGGTCGGATTGGTCAGGCAGACCGGCGCAGCCGCCAGGTCCGGCACACGCCGGATCTCCTGACCGGGAGCGGGCCCGACCAGGGCCCGGCCGGTGAACTCCGGCAGTATGCCCGCCGCCTGTGCCTGCCCCATCAGCGCATGGCTTTCGGCGATCTTCAGCCGCTGGATCATCACCTCCGGTGACACCTGATCGGCAATCCGGAGGCAGGCATCCAGATTGTAGATACGGGTGTCGATATCCGGCAGCGGTGGCCCCGGATAACGGTCCTGCCGCGGCTTACCAGCCTGAACTGCTCCGGTATCCGGATCTGACGCCTGGGCAAGCAGGGGAGAAAACGGTGCCGCTACAAGCAGCAAAAGCACCAGCAGGCAAGAGAGGCGCAGCAAACCGCTCATGCGGCCGCCTTTCCGGACATGACGGTGCCGTCCGGCGAACGCCACTGGTGGATTACCAGCACAACATAGCCCATCAGCGCGAACACCAGCGTGCGTGCCCGCCGGACAAGCCCGGTCGAGAGCCCGTCGCGCCAGCCGAGACCCACCGCCTTGAACAGCAGCCCATGCCCGCCCTCGTTGGCGCCAACCTGCTGCGGAATGAACGAAAAACTCACGTTGATAATGACGGTCGCCGCTGCGATCGCATGGGCCTCCCAGGCCGACATTCCGATACCAAATGCCCACGCCACCACCAGTACATCGAGCATCCGGCTCATCCGCCCGGCGAGGTGTGCCGTGAGCGCCGTCCAGAACCGCGCCCGGTGTGTCCGGTAAAAGATGGTGAGCTCGTCGTCGATCTGCTCGACCTTTTCCAGTGTATCGTCCGAAAACCGGATTCCAGCGCGGCGGAGCCATCCCACGAGCGACAGTAGCGTTTTTCCCCTGCGAATCAACGTGACCAGAATCACTGCTGCCATCATCAAAATGCCCGCCACGATAGCCTCGATCCAGGCGACCGATTCGGGCAGATCAAACACCCAAAAGCCGACGACAACGCCACTCACCATGTGGATGATTCCGGCGATTGTGAAAATCGATTTATCCAGAATGACCGTTGCCGCCGCCTGGTGGGTTTCCAGATGACGGCGCATCAGCGCGATTCGCACGGGTTCGCCGCCCAGGTTCATGAGTGGAGTAATGGTATTGATGCTCTCTCCCGCCCAACGAACGAAAAACAGCCGCCCGTAACTTACCGGCCGCACCACGCCGCCTGAACCGTCAAACGTCAGATACCAGCCGAGCGTCGAGCAGGCATTCCACAGGAACGACAGGGCCAGCATCAGGCCGAACGCCGCCACGCCGATCCGCGAGATGCGCGCCCACATCTCGCCAAAGCCTTCGTGGGCGAACACTGCTACCAGGAATACGAAACCGGCGGCCAGAAGTGCCGTCCGGACCAGCTTTCCCCTGGAGAAAGCCATATCGCATCACCCCGACACGTTCCGGCGGGCCACCGTGAAGTAGATGTTCATCAGCACAATGGTCCCGACCGTGGCGAAAAATATGAGATGGTAGAAAAACGCCGCCTGGAAAAGCCCGCCCAGAAGTGCCGCCACACCGATGGCGAGCGACCAGGAATCGCGTTTGCCCAGTATCTTGATGCTGTCCAGGAACCGGTAGACGAAGCCCGCCTTCTTTCCGTCCACCCGCGATTCAAAATCCTTGTAGACCGCCACCAGTGTGCCCGACTTCTTGTTCCGGTAGAGATAGAGATACATCCCGCCGAGGAGAAACACCGTCAGCCCCAGCGTGCCGAAACCCATCGCGTGCACGTACGGGGCCCATGCGTTGCCACGTTCCCCCGCAAACCGCGCATATCCGAGAGTAAGGCCTGTCAGATAAGCCACGTAGGTCACATTATCACCGACCGTATCCACCCATGCGCCCGAGGGCGAATCCATGTACTTGCTGCGGGCGATCTCGCCATCGCACCGGTCGAGCGCCGCACAGAGCTGGAACAGCACGCCGCCGGTGAGAAACCCGGCAAAGGTACCCAGCGAAAACGCCCAGGCACTCACAAAGCCGATGAGTGTCGTGAACACCGTGATCTGGTTCGGCGTCACCGGGGTTTCACTGAGCAGCCAGCTCACTGGAATCGAGAGTTTCGAGTTGAAATGGATGGATACCGGCCCGGATGTCGGCTTGAACACATTGCGGAAGATTGCCCGCTTGGCCGCCCACGCACCGGCGGAGTCGCTTGCCGGAATGGCGAAGTGGTTTTTCGACGGTGGTTCGCCGGTCCACAGGGGCTCCGGCTTGCCTTCCCCCAGCCGCCGCATGAGAGGCGCGCCGGGAACCTCCGCCGGGCCAGTCGCCTTGTCCAGAAGCTCCCAGACACCGCCACCCACCACGACATTCGCTTCGGTCTCCACGACCGGCAGTTCTTTCCGCGGCCCGGCCGCGGGGCCCCATGAGATATCCGCCCCACCCAGCCGCCGGTCCTGGGCAAAGAGACGCCGGGCCTCCTCAACACCCGGCCCCGTCACCTCGATCTGCTCCGCGCCCTGGCGATATCCTCCGATCAGGAGGCGCAGCAGGACGGGAACTCCCCCCACGCGAACAAATGCGGGGCTGGGTTCTGTTTCAGGAAGCCGGATGATCAGGCGGAATGCCAACGGGGCTCTCTTGACCTTTCTAGTACAGCCGGGGAAACCGGACCGGGGCAGGTGGTTATCCCACGGGAGCAGGAGCCGCAAGGAGGAATCAGGAATCGCCCAGATACAACGAGCTGTTTTCACGGACGCGGGCCAGGTCCTGCGGGAAGTCGATCTCCGCCCACTTGAGATCACCGATCGGACATATGCCCACCGGATACCCACGCCGGGCGATCCACTCGATGGCCCGGGTGTACCAGTCCGTCGCGGCCGACTGGCCGCGCACCATGTCCTCCAGTGTCGCCTTGAGCCGTTCGCGTCCCTCACCGGTAAACTTCATGATCCCGATCGATTCGCCGTCAGCCTGATCCAGTGGAATCCCCTTGTTGATCGCCTGGATCCGGTCCCCGTCCAGCAGGACTTTCATGTCGTCCTCGTCATAGGCGTCCTTGTGGGCGGTTGTGACGTGGATAGGATATTTGTTCGTTTCCTTGAGCCGCTGAAGGATGCGCCAGTCGAACACGTTATCGCCATTGATGGTGATAAAATCCTCGTCCATGTATTTCTGGGCGGACCAGAGCGAGATCAAGTTGTTGGTGGTGCTGAAGAACGGGTTGTAGGCAGTTTCGATCCGCATGCGGGCCAGCCCGTTCTGCCGCCAGCGGGAGACGTATGCCTCGACGAGCTGCCACTGGAAACCGGTCACGACGACCGTGTCGGAAATACCGGCCCGCCGGCAGTTACGGATCTGGTGTTCCAGAACGGTAGTACCGTTCAGGTCGAGCAGACACTTGGGCGTCCGTTCCGTGTGTGGAAGGAGCCGGGTTCCCTGTCCCGCTGCCAGAATGATCGCTCTCAACGCTATGTGCCCGCTACCCGCAGTCCGCCCGCTTCAAAGCCCAAAAACACGGTCCCCGCTTACCGCAAAAGACCGGTGCCAGTCTAGGGTCCAGAAGGATAGCTCACACGTGAGATTGATCACAATCCCAAGGAATTTCAATGGGTTCGGCAGTGTTATACCCAGTTTCCACATCCTGTGGATAAGCTGCGGAAGGTTTCCGATTTTGATAACGTCAGGGACCAAGAGAGTCGCATAAGTAACTGTAATCAAAGAATTATTTCCTCATATCCTCGCCGGGGTTCCCGTCCGGCAATGCCCACGATGCTGTGGAAAAACGCCGCCCTACTCCACAGCAGTCCCTGACGCCTGAACAACAGCAAAACACTTGCCCAAGGCCTCGCTCTGGAAGTGGAAAATGGACAAACGAAAATCGACAATGGCCGTCGCTCCCATCTCCGCCGCCCGGATCTGGAGGCGTGAGGAGGCCTGGTCCTTCGCCTGATCGAGGGCGCTTGCCATTCCGGGCTTCGGGGCTTTCGTGAGCGATTCGAAGAAGCCGTGCTCGTCGCACATGGCCTCGGATGACAGGAAACCCAGAACCCGTGATGGCCGGCCGCCTTCCAGGAGGGCCGTACTGGTCAGCAGCCGCACCTTTGCCCGCTGCTCGTCCTGGGTGCGTCGCTGGACGTTCGCCTCCCGATCCCGGCAGTCGCGGCATCTCGGAGCTTCCTTAAGGCAAACCGCACAGAGCGGTTTCCCGCACTCGGTGCAATGCCCCGCCCGGATGTCATTCGGATGATAGGGGCAGAGCATCCTTGGCGTGGGGCCTGACTCGATTTTCGTCCCGCTCTCCTGGGCAAGCTTCACCAGTGCCGCGTAGAGATCGGCGGTGAGCTTCTTCTGGACGTTCGGGAGCGCATCGAACTGCTTTTTGTACTGCTCGAAACTGATGCGCGTTCCGGCCCGTTCGGTAAGAAGTTTCGCCGACAGATGCCGGGTCCGGTCGCTTCCGAACTGCCGGTAGACGATCACGAAGTCGCTGGAAGGGGGCGGCTGCCACCGCTCGCCCGTCACCGGCGGGAGCGGTTCCTCGGCAGGCATGGGGGCGGTCGAGGCGGCGGCAGGGACTGGCGCAGATACCGGCGCGGGCCGGGCAGCGGGGGCCGATGCAGGCGCCGGGGGTGCTGACGGAGGCAGAACCGGGGGCGCGGCAGGCTCCACCGGCGGAGGGGGTTCAGATGCCGCGGGCGGATCGGCCGGGGGCGAAGCCTCGCTCTTCAGCACGAACATGTTTTCGCACGATCCGCACTTGAGCAGTATTTTCGCCGCGTTCCGCTGTGCGTCAGGTATAGGGACTGCCGCACCGCACCGGGGACAGGTCGCATCCATTGAAGTTACCTCGCCATTAAACTTGCCGTGACGGAAGTAGTATAAGCGCGCTCATGGGACGCCCACAACGGATTCCGGCGGGAGTTTATGGAATTACCGGGCCGGAGCACTGTTCTGATACGGTCAGCACCGTCCGGGCCTGGCTCGCCGCCGGGATCCGCACCGTGCAGCTCCGGTGGAAGGCCGCCACACCGAAGGACTACTTCGGTCTCGCCCGGACGCTTCAGGGGCTCTGCGCCCGAAAGGGTGGGCTCTTTGTCGTGAACGACCGGGTAGACGTGGCCAAGGTTCTCGGCACAGCGGTCCACATCGGTCCCGACGACCTGCCACTGGAGGCGGTCCGCCAGATCCTCGGCCCCCGCGCCATTATCGGTGTATCCACCAACACCCCGGCCGAAGCCCGGCGCATGGAAAGGCTGGGGGCGAGCTACGTTGGCTTCGGGCCGCTCTACCCCACCGCGAGCAAGGGGAACCTCCGCGCCCGGCGAAGCCTCTCCGAACTTGCCCGGACAGTCCGGGGAGTCAGCATCCCCGTCATCGGCATCGGCGGAATCAGTGAATCAAGCATCGCGGACGTCCTTGCCGCCGGAGCCCGTGCGGCGGCCGTGATCGGCGCACTGAACGGGAAAAATCCGGAATTGAAGGCACGAAAGCTCATCGAGGCCATTAGGGCCCACCCTCTCCCCTGAAACCGGCTATCATGTTTACAATGACCGACCGTTCCCCCCTTCCGTGGCTGGCGACGACCGTCGCCCTCGCCCTGCTCATCGCCTGTGGCGGCAAGACCGACCCGATGCAACGGCCCTCAACCGTGACTTCCAAGGCTGAACGGCTCATCAAGGCCGGGAACTACTACGAGGCGATCCGCGTCTGGCAAACCGCTCCGCCGGGGGCTGATACCGAGGAACGCGTGCGGGAAACCGAGAAGATCCTTGCCGAGGAGGTATCCCGGCGGATCAAGCGTGCTGGTTCGCTCCAGCGGCGCGGACGGATCGGGGAGGCGCTCCAGCAGACCTCGGAGGCCTATAAGCTGGATCCCCGGAAGACCGAGCTGGTCCCCCGGATGGATTCGCTCAGGAAGGATCTGGAAAAGCGCCGCGCCGAACTGCTCCCGCAGGCGGAGGCAAAACTGGCGGCAAAGGATATTGAGGGCGCGCACGAACTCCTGCTTCGCCTCAACTACCTCGACCCATTCGACAGCCAGACCAAAAAGCGGCTGGATGAAACCGAAAAACAGTGGAACCGGGAGGTGGCAGCCAGCTTCGAACGCGGCATGGACTTTTATGCAAAGCGTGACTTCGCCGAGGCGGCGAAAGAGTTTGAGAAAGTCCTCCAGCGTTGGCCGGGCAATACCCTGGCGCGGAACTACCACCAGCAGAGCCGCACTGATGCCGGGCCAGTACAGTCTGACCGTGAGAAGGCCGAGCGCACCGAACGGCAGCGGGTGGCCCAAGCCACCCAGGCCCTTGTCGCCCGGGCCGAGGCCTGCACAAAAAGCGGCGACTTCCGGTGCGCGCTGGAGCGGCTCAACGAGGCACTCGACGAAGACCCCGACAGCGTGAAGGCCGGGCGGCTCCGTCACGAGATTGTGGAAAAGCTCACTCCCCAGCTCGAGGAGATATACCGCCGGGGACTCGACCACTACCGGCGCGAGGACCACGAACAGGCCATCAGCGAATGGCGGCTCGTGATCCTCGTGGACCCCACCCACGAACGGGCCCGCAAATACATCGAACGGGCGGAACTGATCCTGAGGCGTCTCGAAAGGGTGCCGGGCGCGAAAGCACCAGAAGGGGGGTGAAGAAGGTTCCCGCCACGGCTCACCACGGCTCACCACGCATCGCCACGGTTTGCAGGTTTTCCGGCCTTGTTCTGAATCCAGCTGGAATCTCCAGTTATTTCAGCTAGTAAAGCCATTAGTTCAAAGTTTTCTGGATATATCACCAAAAAGGTTATATATAGAACGCGGGCGGTAATACCAAAAGCACATGACTGGACAAAAGGGTTTCACGATCTGGTTCACGGGGCTTTCCGGTGCGGGGAAGTCCACGATCACGGCTGCACTGGTCAAAGAGCTGAAAGACCGGCTGCATCTCAAGGTGGAGGTACTCGATGGCGACGTGGTGCGGACACACCTAACCAAGGGCCTGACGTTCTCCCGCGAGGACCGGGACACCAACATCCTCCGCATCGGCTGGGTGTGCGAGCTTCTCACCCGCAATGACGTGATCGCTGTCGCAGCCGTCATTAGCCCCTACCGGGAGACGCGAAGCAAGGTCCGCGAAATGGTGGGCGCGGGAAAGTTCGTCGAGGTATATGTCGCCGCACCGCTCGAAGTGTGTGAAGCCCGCGACGTGAAGGGTTTGTACAAGAAGGCCCGCGCCGGGGAGATTCCCCAGTTCACAGGCGTATCCGATCCCTACGAACCGCCCGAAAACCCCGAGGTCGTCTGCAATACCCACCAGGAGTCGGTCCAGGAGAGCACGGCGAAGATCATCGCCCGATTGCGGGAGATGAAGCTGCTCGACTAGAGCCTTCCCATGACGTCAGACCCTTCCACATTCACGCCCGCGGTCGAGGATATCGAGGCCGGCCTTCTTATTATCGGGGGAGGAGCGGCAGGCTCTTTCGCGGCAGCGCATGCCCGGAGCCTTGACCCTTCGCTCGATGTCGTCGTCGTCGAAAAGGCCAACATCATCCGGAGCGGATGCCTGTGCGCCGGAATCAGTTCCATCAATGCCTATGTCAACAAGGGCGAGACGCCTGAATCGTTTACCCGGTGGGTCGCCAACGACAACTTTGGTGTAATCCGCGAGGACCTGGTGCTTTCGCTGGCAAAGCGCCTCGATGAGGCGGTGAAAAAGGTCGAAAGCTGGGGCCTGCCCATCCTCAAGGAACCGGATGGCAGCTACACCCCCCGCGGCCGGGGTTCGATCAAGATTCGCGGCGAGCGCATCAAGCCGATCATGGCTCGCGCCGTCGCCCAGTCGGGCGCCCGGGTAATAAACCGTGTTGCGGCGACAAACTTCTGGATGGCCGGAGGGCGTGTCGCGGGCGTCCTCGGTTTCAATGTCCGCACGGGCGCGTTCGTGCGAATCCGGGCTCCCCATACCATCATCGCCACCGGCGGCTGCGGCGGGCTGTATCTGCCGACCAACACGGGCCTCGCCCGGCACAAGGTCTGGTATTCGCCTTTCAACACGGGTGCGGGACTGGCGATGGGGCTCAGGGCCGGAGCTGAAATGACCTCGTTCGAGATGAGGTTCATCGCCCTCCGGGTGCGGGATTTCATGTCGCCGACAGGAGTGCTGGCGCAGGGATTCAAGTGCAAGCAGGTGAACCGTCTTGGCGAGAACTACCTGGAAAAATACTACTCCGGCTGGGGCGGCCAGAAGATGTCCACCGCGCACCGCCTCCTGGCGACGCTCATGGAAGACCGCGCCGGGCGGGGCCCCTGCTACCTCGACACCAGCCACCTCACCGAGGCGGACATGGTGAAGATCAAGACCTCATATCTCGACATGTCCCCTTCAATTCTGCTCATGTGGGGCGACAAGCGGATCGACCCCAAGCTGAACCCCGTCCGCATCTGCGGGTCGGAACCCTACGTGCAGGGCGGGCACGGAATGTCGGGCTACTGGATCGGCACAGACCGCCGGACGACCATTCCGGGCCTCCATGCTATCGGCGACGTGGCGGGCGGCGCGCCCAAGAAGTACGCCTCCGGCGGCTGGGCCGAGGCGATGATCGCCGTTGATGACATCCTGAGCCGCCCGGACACCGGGAACAGCGGCAAAGCGGACCGCGATGAACTGGAAGAAAACGCCCGCCGGGAACAGGAGCGCGTCTACAAACCCTTCGTCCGGCGCGAGAAATACCGGGGCCCGGTGAGCGGCTACGTGCTCCCTGAAGAGGTGGAACTCCGCCTCCAGAAGCTGATGGATGAATATGCGGGCGGTATCTCGAAGGAATACGAACTCAGGGCCGACCGGCTCGACATCGCCCGCCATGCGCTGAGGAAGCTGGAAGGCGTGGTGGATCGCATGGCGGCACCGCAGATGCACGACCTCATGCTCGCCCACGAAGTGATTGACCGGATTCTCGTCGCCCGTGCACTGGTCGAGCACCTGGACTGCCGAAAGGAAACCCGCTGGCCCTGCTACCAGACGCGAACGGACTATCCCGAACGTGACGACGCGAACTGGTTGAAGTTCGTCAATACGGTTTATGACACCAAGAGTAACGAGGTCCGGGCCGTGACTCGCCCTCTGGAGAGCGGCCGGCCGTGAGCATCTTCATCGACGAGGATATCTGCAATGGCTGCGGGAAGGCTGAGGAAGCCATGTGCGTCATGGTCTGCCCCGGCGACCTGCTGTTCATGAAACCGGACCGCAAGGCGGCCATCCTGGAACGGCTGCCCGACTGCTGGGACTGCGCCGCCTGCGTGAAGCACTGCCCGGTGGGGGCGATCGACCTCAAGCTCCCGCTCGAAATCTCCGACGAGGGGATGGCCTTGCGTGCCAAGGTGCTGCACACCCGGACGCGATGGACGCTGGAGCACGCCGACGGACGGCAGGAGATTCTCGACATACCCATCGCCGATACCCGCGATCCGAGCCTGGAGATCAAGGGCGAGTCTAAGGAGTAGCGGGAGCGAGGTACAGATTCAGCCAGAAGGTTCCGCCGCATGGGCGTACTTCATCTGGCTTGCCGAGCCATCCGGGCAGGTCAGGACCGCCCCGAAAACCGAGGACAATCAGCGAACGCCTGTCTTCATGCTGACGGGAAACGAACTCCCGCCAGTAGGCGACTCCCCTCACCCGGTCATGCCGGAATCGCCAGAGCAGCGGCCCGTGGAGACGGTCAGGGACAACGGCAGCGCTGCCGGGGTAGTCCGCAACGCCCCGTTCGAGGCAGTCCCCGGCGACGCGGCTGTCCGACTGCACGGCGCGGTTCGACTCCCGCACCGGCACAAGCTCCCGGAGATCACCGAGATAGCCGCCGACCCCGGCAGCAAACAGAACGACGAAAGCGGATATCCGCCACTCTGGCTTCGCCGGGATACGCGCCGATATCCAGAACAGCCCGCCGGCCGAGAGGCACACAGCGAGCAGGACTTCCGGCAGCATGAACCGGTGGAACAACGGACTGCCCGTGATCCCCAGCAGAAAGATCACGCCGAGATGCGCCACCAGGGCAAGGCCCGGCCAGAGGAGCTTGCGGTGGACGGTCGAAACAAGCGCGATGGCGCCGCCCGCCGCCAGAAGAACGAGCCCGTCGCTCGTCATCGTGTAGATTGCGCCGCGCATCCAGACGAGAAGCTCCACCATGCCGAACCGGTGGGGGCTCGCAGCCCGCGAGTAGCTTTCCATGTTGGCGATGAGTCCGAGCCACTGTCCGTTCAGGATCCGGCCCAGCAGCAGCCAGATGGCGAGCGATGCCCCCAGTGCGGCCGCTGAACCGGCCATCCGGAAGCGCTGGTCCTTTCCGCTCTCGTCTCCGCTTTCACCCGGCCCAGGCGCTGCCAGTGCCCATGCCGGTCCCACGGCAAGCGCCACCGCTAGCCCGTCGATCCGCGACAGTGCCATCAGCACAAGCGCGGCCACCACTTCCCGGCGCCGGCCGCCCGTGGCGGCCGCCCCGAACCACAGTACTGCGGCAGAAAGCGTCGCCACCGAGTTCATGCAAAAACACAGTTCCCAGGCATGGGGATTGACCACCACGAGAACTGCTGCCAGCCACCCGGATGCCGGATATTCCTCGAACCAGGCCGCCGCAAGACGTATCGCCATCACGGCCAGCAGCCCCATATGTGCCGCACCCCAAAGGGTCCACATGATGGCAGGGTCCGGCCCTATCCGGACGGCCAGCCAGGAGAGCACTAGTTCCACCGGCTTATAGCTCGCCGCGCCAAGCCACCAGGCGCCGCCATCAGCACGGGCCAGTGCCGCATACCCGTCGTTGCCCGGGAAGGCGTGGGCCCATCGGGCGACCGCATAGCCACCCGCCGAAACAAGGCCCCAGACCGCCAACAGCAGGCCGGAGCGGCCGCTCGGGATAAATGCCGACATCATCCGGCTGTATATTCCCTTGTCGTTGCAAATTGAAGGAACAGTCCGTTAGGCTCCTGCTACGCGCCCCATCGACAACCTCACCTGCAGGAGTCCGGCGCCGGGCGCGAACTTTCGACCGGAGGGATTTTCGTCATGGCAATGAACAGCGGCTTGTACAACGACATTCTGGAACTGATTGGCAACACACCAGCCATCCGGCTGCGGCGCGTCGTCGAAGCGGGCTCGGCCGAAGTGTTCGGAAAGCTCGAGTATCAAAATCCCGGCGGATCGGTAAAGGACCGGATCGGGTTTTCGATGATCATGGGCGCTGAAAAGGCTGGACGCCTGAAACCCGGCATGACAGTGGTGGAACCCACTTCCGGCAATACCGGTATCGCTCTTGCCCTCGTGTGTGCGGTAAAGGGCTACAAGCTGATCCTCACCATGCCGGAAACCATGTCACTGGAGCGCCGCAAGCTGCTGAAAGCCTACGGCGCCGAACTGGTACTCACGCCGGGGCCGGAAGGGATGCGCGGCGCGATTGCCAAGGCGCAGGAAATCGCCGCCACCGGGCCCGACTATTTCATGCCCCAGCAGTTCGACAATCCTGACAACCCGAAGGTTCACCGCGAGACGACAGCACGCGAGATCATCCGCCAGATGGACGGGAAGATAGACGCGTTCGTGGCGGGCGTCGGGACTGGCGGAACCATTACCGGCGTCGGTGAAGTCCTGAAGCAGGAGGTGGGACCTCACGTTCAGGTAGTTGCCGTGGAACCCACCGCTTCACCCGTACTTTCTGGCGGCAAGCCAGGACCGCACCGGATCCAGGGCATCGGCGCGGGATTCGTGCCCAGCATCCTCAACACGAAAATCTACCAGCGTGTCATCCAGGTCTCCAACGAAGACGCCTTCGCCATGGCCCGGCGGCTTGCGCAGGAAGAGGGCATCCTCTGCGGAATCTCATCTGGCGCGAACGTGACTGCCTCCCTTCAGGTGGCCAAGGAACTGGGCGCCGGGAAGCGCGTCCTCTGCATCATCCCGTCTTACGGCGAGCGGTACCTGTCCACCGGCCTGTTTGACTGACGGCTTGGGCCGTCACGATCCGTTAGCGGATTACAGGGGGTCATCGGCTGGTGACCCCCTGATCTTTTTCCGGCTAGGATCGCCGCCATGAAGGTCACCATTCTGGGATCAGGAACCTCGACCGGTGTTCCCGTCAT
Organism: Deltaproteobacteria bacterium; assembly: GCA_026129095.1. Taxonomy (NCBI): domain Bacteria; kingdom Pseudomonadati; phylum Myxococcota; class Myxococcia; species Deltaproteobacteria bacterium. The sequence continues at coordinate 82,364 of JAHCIT010000010.1, read as the reverse complement.
CGGGTGTCCATGCCGTGTCTGTACATCCGGAAATCCCAAGAACCGGCGACTCCGGGTTTCTGCCTACCTGGACACGGGCACTCGGAAAATTCTCATCGACTGTTCGCCTGACTTCCGCCGGCAGGCACTCGACAACGGACTGAAACGGGTGGATGCAGTGCTGTTCACCCATGACCACGCCGATCACTGTCACGGGATCGATGACCTCCGGATGATGAACTACCTTCAGGGTTACCAGCCCATACCCTGCTGGGCGCCAACACCATCTGCCGAACGGCTGCTGGGCCGCTTTGGATACGCGTTCGGCATGTCGTCATATCCCGGAGCCCCGAAACTGAAGCTGACTCCCATCGAACCGGGCCGGTTTGATTGTCTCGACCTCCCGGAAGTGGAAGCCATACCAGTGCCTCATGGACCCGCCGGAACGACCTTTGCCTACCGGATCGGCCCATTTGCATATGTAACGGACTGTAATGATGTGCCTGCCGCCGCTCGCGAACGGCTCCGGAATCTCGATGTACTGGTCCTGGACGCCCTCAGGTGGGATCCGCACCCCACGCACATGTCCATTTCCAGTTCGCTCGCCGTGGTGGAGGATCTTGCTCCCCGGCTGTGCATATTTACCCATATGACGCATGATGTTGACCATGATGAGCTGCAGGGGAAGATGCCGGGAAATGTGCTGGTCGGATACGACGGTCTCTCCTCCGAGGTCCGTGTCCCGGCCGCCTGAAGATGATGCCGGGTGCCTTCTTGATCGGTTCACTTCCATAGCCGACAAATGCACAGCTCCATATTGACAGGGGTTGGTCCTCTTTCTTACTGTTAACTTTCGGTTTTCATTGGCCTTCTGTCTTGTGGCGGTAAATTCCGGATGCCCCGAACTATTTTGATCGCAGATGCCGACCAGCCTTTTGCCGAGGCTATCAGGGACGCACTTTCCAAACGAAAGGTGCAGGCGGATATCGTCGCCTCCGGCAAGGAGACGACAGAGCGTATCGCCGGGAAGATGCCGGACCTGCTGCTGCTCTCGCTCGAACTCCCTGACGCCTCCGGATACGTCATCTGCAAGAAAATCAAGGAACAGAGCAGCCTGCCGATCATCATCGTCTCGAAGGAAGCGACCGACAAGGATTTCGAACGTCACAAGAAGCTGAAAGTCGCCGCGCAGGACTACCTCCGGAAACCGATTGATACAGCCGATGTTGTCCGGTCGATCGAGAACCTTGTCGGATTCGACGAAGGCGGCATCGACATGGATGAAGTCGCCTCGAAGATCGACGCAATGTTCGAGGAACACGCCACTGACAAGGAACTGGAGCTACGGGCCAAGGAAATCGACCGGCTGAAGAAAGAAGTAGAGGACGCCAAGGAGGAAACCGCCAAGGCGCTCCAGTCCGGCGAAGCGGGCCGTCAGGCATCGGCAAAAATCCTCCAGCTCGAGGAAGCCAACCGGAAGCTCACCAAGCAGGTCCAGGAACTGGAATCGGCCCAAGGGAATGCCGCCAGCCAGGCGACGGCTACCGAGCTCGTCCATGCACAGGAACGTATCAGCCAGCTCGAAGCCGAACTGGCGGCTGCCGCCGGCGGGGCCGATGAACACCGCCAGTTGCTTGAGCAACAGGTTGCCGAACTCAACCAGAAGCTCGCCGAAGCCGAAGCCCGCATCGCCGAATATGACAAGACACTTGAGGAGTTGCAGGCACAGGCAGCCGAGGCCGAAACGCTCAGGCAAAGCCTTGCAGAGTGGGAAAAATCATTCGAGCAGGCTCAGGCCCAGGTGAATGAATACCACGAGCTGGCTGAAAGCCGCGCTGCCGAACTGGAACAGGCGCAGGCACACGTCGCTGAACTCTCTGCCCAGGCAGAGGCCTACACAGAGGCCGCACAGGCACTGGAAGCCAAGAACGCCGAGGTAGCGGAACTGGAGCAGCGGCTAGAAAGTTTCAACGCCGAACTCCAGAAACAGGTTGAAATCGCCCAGGGACTCGAAAGCCGGCTCCGGGACGAAACCGAACAGCTTCGCGAGGAAATGCAGGCCCAGGAAGAGGAAGCAGCCAGCCAGATCGTCCAGTTCCAGCAGCGGCTTCCCGAACTGGAAGCCCACGCGCAGGCCCTGGAGCAGCAGAATGCCGAACTTCAGGCCGCCGCACAGAACGCCGACAGCCATTACCAGCAGCAGTTCCAGGAGATCGAGGCCAGCTACCAGAAACAGATGGAGGATCTGGCCAAACAGTACGAAGAACAGATGCAGTCCCAGATCGCCGATTACCAGGCGCAGCAGGAACAGTACATCCAGGAAATCCAGCAGCAGTCGCAGCAGGCCATGGAAGAATACGTCAAGCAGGCCGAGGCGGTTACGAACCAGTACAACGAACTGGTTGCCCAGTACGAGGAACTCCGCAACCAGTACGAAAACCTGTCAAAGATTTATGAGGACTCCAAGGCCCGGGCCAAGCAATCCCTGGCACAGGCGATGGCCATGCTGGAACAGCAGCAAGTGGATTGAATCTTTTGACAACCCCGGCGGCATCCAGCACCATCGGCGCTGACATGACTGGCGTTGCTCCACCGTTGGCGGATTTTCTCATTGGATGCCCCACCTGCAGTTACCAGCAGGGGGGAAATCCCGGCGCGGAGTTTTTCCTGTACATGATGCTGGCCATGCCGTGGCTCATCCTCGGCCTTTCCGGATACTATTTGTATACCATGCGCCGCCGGGAAACGGATGGCGGCACCGACGAGCAGTGATTACAGGCTCACGACCGGACCTTTCACCGTTCCCATCCCTCGATAACCAGCTGGTCGGTTTCTGGTTCATAGGCCAGCAGTATCCGTACCGGCGGCGGACGTGACCCGGCTAGTGACGGCGTGAATTCGCGGGGAAGCCCCGGCATCAGCGTTTCGTTGACCGTGCGCTCGTAACTCAGCCGGACCCGGCCGCCCATCGCTTGCAGCGTCTGTTCGGGTGATGGCACTTCAATTTGTTCGACAAATTCAACCATACGGGCAGCTGCTCCTTCCGGGTCTGGCGCCGGTACATTTCCGGCTTGCGAAAACGGGGCCACCCGCCCGTACCGGCCTACCAGGATCATTTCCCATCGCACAGGCTCCTGTGAAAACCGGATTGGCGGATAGGACCGGATGCGACGGGCCAGTTCGAAATCAATAAGAATACGACGGGAAGACCCGTTGTCAGCAAACCGGTTGATCAATCCGCCCAGCGACGCAAGATCGGCCTCGACAAAACCTCGCGGCCGAAGCAGGAACCGGTAACTGGCTTCCGACGGCCGGATCAGCCGCCGGTCCACGGCAAGGTCGTCAAACAGGAAGTCCCAGTTTCCTTCGGGTGATCTTGAAACCCGGAAATTATCCACGGCCAGCGAATTACGGAACAGCCAGGCGGTGATCTTGTCACGCCGCTCGGAAAGTATCCGGACCAGATCGCGCTGGGCGGCCGGATCGGTATATCCCGCAGCCTCGACAGCCGCCTCTATTTCCCGTGTGCCAAAGGATGACAGGATTTTTGCGGCCCAGTAACCGTCGAGTGCCGTGGCGCTCTGGAATGCCGGATTGGGAAAGTACCCGCGCCAGGTTTCCGGGCGGAACCTGAGCGATTCGAAATGGCCGATCCCGCGAACTCCGGATGCCCGGTCATTCTCGAAATCCTCCTGGTAAAAACCCAGCGTGCCGATCTGCCTGAGTACAGCCCAGGGATTGAAGTAGTATCCGTGCCCATCTCGTGGAGATCTGGGACGGCTTTCGTTTGATCCCAATGACTGTTCAAGCCGTTCAAGGAAATGGATCAGAAGTCCATTGCCATCGTCATCGGATCTGACCCAGCGGGAACTGGTGAAATGCTGGCTGGATCCGATCATATTCAGCCATGCCGCGAACCACCGGAGCCCCCGGAGCGATCTGCGGTGCTGGTTCATCACAATTCCGTTCGGGTCGTCCTTCCGTTGCCCCGAAAAGGGCCACGGCCCGCAGACTTCACCCGGTGGAACAAAGACGGCTACAGCCCGGAGCGAACCATCCGGGTTGCGGGACAGACGGGCAAACACCTCCTCCAGCGGAGGTCCGTGATCGCGCACCTCGCCATACTTGTCGATCCAGACGATCTCCTTCGCTGTCCTGAATTCGGATGTCTGGATGCGTACCAGTGCCGATGGACGGACGAAATAACCGGCTGCCCACAGCAGGCGCGATGAGACCAGATAGGCTCCTGTAGCCATCTCGGGATAGGCGCGTGAGTCGAAGAGCAGTTCCCACCGGCTGCCATTGCGATCCATCGCGGTCAGGCGCGGAACCGAGCGTTCATCTACCTGAACCACTGTCCACGGCCCTTTGAGGGAAGCCACCGCGAGCGGGCCGCGAACAATTTCGTCTGCCGTGAGCTGCCGCTTGCCCATGCGATTGATGAAATAAGCCGAATCTTCCACTTCACCGTATGGCGTCAGGTCGCTCGCCTCCCGGTCATCGAGGAGTGCCGTCCAGTACCCCACCGCCCGCATCCACTCGACTGGCCGGAGCAACGATCGCACCGGCCTGATAGCCGTCTGATCGATCATGTCGGTGCGGCGGCCAATCTCGCGCCGGGAACAGCCGCCAGTAGTCAGCCCTGGCACTGACGCCACCCAGCCGATTTCCGGTGCAGGATGCCCAGCAAATACCGGCGGGGCCATGCCCAAAAGCCCCGCCGTCACAACTGTCACTAGCTGGATCGCCCGATTCACCTAAAACTCCTGATTGAAGGAAAGATTCAGCCGAATCCCTTCCTTGCTCTGTGCAAAAACGAACCGCCAGAGGAACAGATCCCGCCGCCGGGACCGGATGCTTGCACCCCACGACAGATGCATGTCTGCAAAGGAGATCGAACCGGGGCCGGACATGACCCGGCCCTCATCAGCAAACACCGTAAAATCCATAAATCGCCAGACCGGAAACCGGTACTCCTGCGAAAATACCATCGCCGTCCGGTCACGGAACCGGCCGGTGGGAAACCCCCGGAGGAAATTGTCCCCACCGGCTGCAGGCAGGTCGAACAAGCCAACCTCGCCTCCACTCAGAGGATGTACGGATTCAATCCATGCCCTGAGCACCAAGACACGCCCCCGGTGAATCAGCGGCTGGAACCAGGCCGCATCCACCGACCATTTCAGAAACCGGCTGGGGTTTCCGCCCGGAGAGGCAAACATACCAAGCGTCGCCAGCAGCCGGTACCCCTCCAGTGTCTCTGCCCGCCAACGACGCCGGTCGAATCTGGCCACACCGGCAACTCCCAGCAGCGTCTTGTCATGAATTACCCCAAGCTGCTCCGGTGTCACTCCAGCTGTTGTCCCTGGCGTGGCGGGCACTGATGGCCGGATCTCCGAATGGTCAACGGACAGGGCGATACCCACGCCCAGGTTACGTCCTTGACCATAGCCAGACTGAATCGTCACTGATTCGTAATCCGACCGGAACGAATACCGGTTCGCCTTCAGGCTCTGGTTGCCCAGCCCGTAATAGCGGGTGTCCATGTAACGCCCGAACTTCTGATCCATGCCCGCATAAAAGCTGGATCCAAGCACCGAGGGATCGGTATAGCGAAACCGCTGGGTGACTGAACGGTCCATGTCCCAGTCCATGGAAATCCGAGCCACCTTGCGTTCATTGAAAAGGTTCCGGTGAAACGCCCGGATGCCGACCCGGTTCAGCCCTTCATTACCAAAACTGGCGAACGGGTAAATCGCCGCCGTTCGTTCGTCATTGGTGAGAAGATCATAAACCCGACGGTGGATCCGGTACCGGTCAATGAATTCCACGGTCCAGATAACCGGCCGGGCAGCACTTTCGAAACCCATTGCGGGCCAGTTGAGAGGGAACCATTCAGAATCGAGAAAATCGTCTACCGGCTTTTCGTTACTTTCCGGGCGCTCCGGTGTTTGCTCGTAGGCCTTATCGCCCGGCCCTTCACCGGCTTCCATGGCGTCAGGAACGGATTTCGCATGGGTTGCACCAGGGCCTGCCGTCAAAGCGACAGCCGCACACAGACCTGCTAACCTCCGCAGCCGTGAAGAACCGGCACGAAACCCCGGCAAACCGAACGCCTCTCTGGATCACGCTCGCCCTCGCGGCCGTGCTGACCATCGCCACCATCGGCGTGATTCTTGTTTCCAACCCTAGTGTGCCGGAAACGGCAGCAGAACGGCAAGAACGGCTCAGCCGCCCGCTTTCTCAGCCAGAACCAATGCCGCCAGATCTGGACCGGGCCGTCCATCCGTTCGGGCATCCCAAATCGACGGAGTAAGCCTGGCCGGGGTGTTCACAAAGGCTTCCTTAACCCGGCAATCCCGAACCAAGGGTGCTTACAAAACGGACTCTAGATTCCCGTCCCTGAACCCGGCTCGTGCTCGCCGCCGCGCAGCGGCGGATCAATTCCGATCCAGTAGGAAATCTCGTCGAGCGCCACACGGATGCTCCGGAAGTCACCCAGCACTGTCCCCCGCTCCGGGTGGCCAAGCGCGAGCCCGCACATAACGCGTTTTTCCTTGCCCATGTGCAAATGCTTTCTCACCACATCCGGATAGGCGGTAATCGACGCCTCGGCACAGGTGCCGAGTCCCAGTTCAACCGCCGCCAGCATGATGTTCTGCAGGCAGCAACCCATGTCGAGCACCGACCAGGTTCCATCCAGTTGCGAATCCATCAAGAGAATTATTCCCACCGGCGCGTCAAAGAACCTCAGCATCGACAGGTTGAACTCCTCGCGCTGTGCACTGTCCTCGCGTGGGATATTCAGCGCCGAAAAGAGCATCTTCGCGTTCAGCCGGCGGCGGTTCTGGTGCCGGTCGGGAAAGGTCTTGGGATGCGGGATATCCGGATTGCGCGGAACCCCACGCCGACCGGTTTCGTACATCTCCTTGCGGAGTGCATTCAGCGGTTCACCGGCGATAACGGCAAACTCCCAGGGCTGGGAATTCGACCACGACGGGGCCTTCCGGCCAGCCTCGAGGATTTTCCAGATCAGTGCCGGATCAACCGGCTGCTTCGCAAATGCCCGGACACTGTGGCGCGCCTCGATTGCCTGCAATACGTTCATGGAGCGGAGTTCTCCCCTGTCTTCTTTTTGCTGGCGAATAGCCCAGATCGCCGGGGCTCACCATACCCCACTGCGGGGCGGCTGCGCCAGATAGATGCCAAAGCTGCCCCGGACAGGTTCTGCCAGGCACTGAACAGCGCTGCCGGAAGCCCCGCGCCTGCCGGGAAATGGACCGCCGCCAGTGCCGCGGCAAGCCCGGAGTTCTGCATTCCCACTTCAATTGCCATCGTACGGCACTCGGCCGGGGATCTCCCCATCAACCGGGGGGTTAGCCACCCCACACACAGACCAAATCCATTATGAAGCAAGACTCCCAGAAAGATTGCCACTGGTACGGCCAGCAGCCGGTCCCGGCTTCCGGCGACAATGATGGCGATGATGAAGGCCACGATCGCGCCCGAAATCAGCGGCATGACTTTACCCGAAAGTTCGCGCAGTCGAGGTCCCGCACTGCCCGCAAGCATGCCCAGAACAACCGGTATCACGACAATCTGGAACGTGCTTTTCGCCATGCCCAGAAAATCCACCGGAAGCGCGTGTCCGGCAAGGAGCTTTGTCCAGAACGGCATGAAAAGCGGTGCCAGCATCGTGGAGATGGCAGTCATCGTCACTGACAGGGGCACATCAGCCCGGGCGAAATAAGCGATCACGTTCGATGCAGTACCGCCAGGAGCCGCCCCCACGAGCACGAACCCCAGAAGTACCACCGGCTCCGCACCGGTCAGCCACGCTGCTGCCAGGCCTGCTACCGGCATCACTCCATACTGGAGGCAGGCGCCAAGAAGGACCGGGAGCGGACGCCGGACTACCCGGCCAAAATCCCCCGTTTCCAGCGTTACACCCATGCCGAACATCACTACCCCGAGCATCAGGGGAATCCACTTTCCGGCAGATGCAAACCACTCCGGCTGGGCCGTTGCCACGCCCCCCAGCACCAGAATAAGCCCCAGGAATATCCAGACGTCCCGCATGAATGATTGCCCGAAAGTTGGACAGCCGGGGATTTCGGCCATACGCTGTCTTCAGGCGCCCTTCAGTTCCAAAGCTGCTTCTATATAGGCTACAAACAGGGTCCGGGGTAATCCGTCTTGAAACGCATCCTGATCGCCGATGACGACTCCACTCATGTTGAGACGGTGAGCCAGGCCCTTTCCGGGGTAGGCTACGAGGTCAAGACGGCCGCCGATGGACGCACGGCGCAGAGCCTGTTCGAGGCGGAGAAATTCGATCTTCTCATCGTCGATGTCATCCTGCCGGTCATGACCGGTGCCGAACTGGTCCAGCTCATCCGGATGACAGAGAAAGGAAAAACGGTTCCAGTCCTGATGACCACGGGTCTGTTCAAGTCTCCCGGCGAAAAGACCCACGCCATCGAACGCTACCGGATATCGGGATATCTCACCAAGCCATTTCCAACCGACGAACTGCTCTCCACTGTGTCGGGCCTTATTGGCGGCGGCGTAAAGACGGAAAAACCCGGTACAGTGAGCGGCGAAATCGCCGGGATCATCAACGGCACGACGACCAGCAAACTTCTCACTTATGTGCATCAGAACCGCGTAACCGGCATTCTGCAGCTTGAGCAGGGTGACTACTACCGGAAGATCTACATGATGGGCGGATTTCCGGTGTATGCCGCGTCGAATATCTCCGGTGAAGTGCTTGGCCGGCACCTCGTTGCCATCGGGCTCATCAGCCATGCCGATTACGAGCGGTCCATCGAGACCATGACACGCACTGCCCGGCGGCAGGGCGATGTGCTGATCGAAATGGGCGTTATTACTTCAGATGATCTTTACGAGGCCCTCCGCTCCCATATCCGGGAAAAAATACTGAACGCATTTGGCTGGAACACGGGACACTACATACTTCGCCGGACCGATGCCGAATTCGGTAATATCGAAGTATTCGAATACGACATCAATGATATCATGCTGACCGGAATTCGCCGGTTCTATACGGCGGACATCCTGCTTCCGGAACTGAAACGGCTGACCAGCCTTCGTCTCATGAAGGCGGACAAATCCGATACGGTCATCTCCCGGCTCTCCCTGATGCCGGCGGAAAAAATGACGTTGGACGCCGTGGACGGGAAACTGACGCTGGGCGAAATACTGGACCGCCGGAAGGACCGCCTCCTCTCGGCACTCCAGTCCATTTACGCGCTGCTCCTCCTGGGAGTCCTGAGAATCCACATTCCCGACCGCACTGGCACCGCCAAGACCAGTTCATCCCTTCCGCCCCGGTCCGAAGGGCATGTCGCGGCCGAGCAGGCAAGGCTTGAGCAGATGGTCAGGGACCAGACGGCCACACTCCGCAAGGATTTCCAGAGCCAGCTGGAGCAGATGGACCAGCGGCCAGCCGAGTCTGCGAAAGCCCCGGTCAAATCGAAGCTTGCCGCCAGCATACACAGCCGCTTTGTGGACGTGATGAAGAAAAACCTTTTCGACGTGCTAGGCGTGAGCGCCAGTTCACGGGAAGTGGAAATATCGGCAGCCTATCAGCGCGAAGCATCCAAATACCCGCCGTTCAGCCTCCCGCGGGATATCGAGCCCGAGGCCCGGCAGGAAGCCGAAGAAGCATTCGCCCGGGTGCAGCTGGCCCGGGACACGCTTCTCGATCCTGAGCGCTGCAAGCAGTACCTGGCCGAACTTCATGCACTGGAGGGACGTACCAACCCGCCTCCCGCTGTTCATGCAAATGAAACCGAGCGATGGTTCGCCAAGGGACGTGACCTGCTGGAACAGAAACGGTACATGGCTGCGGGCGAGGCTTTCCAGAAAGCCTTTGAACTGAATACCAGTGAACTGGAGTCTTACGCCTTCTGGGCCTGGACACAGTATCTGGAAAACCGCGAAAGCAGGCCGCCGCTGCTTTGCCGGCAGGTGACGGACATGATCGATGGTGTGCTCCGCGACCAGCCGGGCAGCGAGGCCGCGAACCTCATGCGTGCAGAGATTGCCCTGGATAATGGCGAACCGGAAACTGCACGTATCTGGATCCAGGCCGCCATGCAGACGAACCCGTCTTCCGCATGGGCCCGCGAACTGCTGAAAAGGATCGGGCAGTTGGGTTCCTAGGCCAGGAGTTTTTCCACACGGGCCAGAAACCTGGTCCCCCGTATTTCCGGCGAGTCCCCCGGCTGCCCCAGCCGCCGCGCCATGAGATCAGCCAGTGTCCGGTCCACGCCCATGATGGACTGAACCAGCGCCAGAATCCGCTTGCGGTCGGCTCCCGGAACCGGTCCCCGTGCACGAAGTTTCCTTACCAATTCGACCACTTCGGCCTCAATTCCTGCCAGTGTGTGCATTGCCTCACGGAGATGAGGATTACGGGTCGGTATCTGTGTCACTTCGCCGTCATCGAGATCGGGCACCAGGCCGATCCGGCCCTGTATTTTCCCGAGACGTTCCCCAATGGCATCCACCAGGATATCCAGCGAACCGGACAGTTTCCGGGTGACTTCCCCCGCGTCTAAATTGTCATCCTCAAAGCGGCGGGGGCCCCGACGCCGGTCGCTGGCAACCGGTATTTCCGAGCGGCGGCGGTCCAGCCCCCTGATACGGAACGATTTTGCTGTTGTCACTGGTCATCCCTCCATCAGGAACACAAGTGTCGTATCGCCCACCGTTATCCGGTCGCCCGGTGCGAGGCGGGCATATTTCACCATCACCCCGTTAACCGCCGTTCCGTTGCGAGAGGCGAGGTCCTTGACGAATATCTGGTCCCGCGACAGCAGCTCGACCTGACAGTGCTTGCGGGAAACCTGCCGGTCGGAGAGCCGTATGTCGGGGGCTTCACGCCCGATCAGGAGGCTCGCCTGTTCAAACCGGTAGTGACGTCCCGTATCCGGACCCTCAATCACATCAAGTCCGGCACAGACCGGGGTGTCCCCCTGTGCGGCCGCTTTCACTGGCCGGAGCCGGCTCAGCGAGAGCGTCAGCTCCGATACCGGCAAGTCCCCAGCCGGTACGGGTGCAATCCGGACCGGCTCCGAGGCCAGGAAAAGCATCCGGGACCGTCCCAGTTCGATCTGATCCTGATGCCGGAGCTGCACTTCGCCGATCCGTTTCCCGTTCAGAAACGAACCGTTGGTTGAACCGAGGTCGCGTGCGAATGGCTCGTCCCGCCAGAGCAGTTCCAGATGACGGCGGCTGATCTCGATGTCCCGCAGGTTCAGGTCACATCCTTCACGACCGATCACAAAAGGTGATGCCCGGAGCTGAACCGCACGGCCCTGCCCTCCGCCGCTGTCCATCACAACGAGCGTTCCCCACGACTTTGCACCGGTTTTCCGGGCCGCCACGGCGTCAGGTTCGCTCACGATCTGCCCCAGGATCGTCGCCGCACCGATGTCGGGTTCCTGCGACCTCTCATCGAAACCCGTTCGGTCCAGAATTGCGTCTGGAGATTCCTGGAGTGAACGGGCCTCACTGAGAGCCCGGCGGCGTGCCGGGGGCAGATAATCGCCCACTGCAGCGCGCTCAAACCGGGCGAGCCGGGCATCCTCGCCAGCCTGCCCCTGTTTGCGCTGCCACAACTCCTTCAGGTTTTCCAGCGAAACAACGAAGACGTTAAAACACTCGGAACAACGGACAAGGCCATCATCCACGAGTGAATTCACATCGACCTTCTGCTTGGCGCGGCAGGAGGGGCAGAGGATAACCACGGGTTCGGATCTCCTACCGCATCAGCCAGATGCCGGCCAGCAAAATAGCCGTCCCGGCCGCCAGTGCAGCCCACGGCCACCAGTCCTGCCGGGTCCTGACCATACCAACGGTCCGGGCACTGTAGGTGAGATTCTGGAAAACACTCTCAATCTGCGAGGGTGCAAGCGGCACAGGCGTCGAATCCCTGGATCGCCGGGGTTCGGAACCCTCACGGCCCTTTTTGGCGTAGGAAAGCTTAAGCCCCCGCAGTTCGTCCAGATCGATCTTCCGGAGTTCGGATGCCAGCTGGCCACCGGACTGGAAACGCCGCTCAGGCTCCTTCTGGAGCGCCTTTTCCACAATCCGGTCAATACGACGCGGAAGGCGCGGGTTCAGCTCCGACGGCGGCACAAATGTTCCATTCACAATCTGGTGAGTGATGGCCGCCACCGTTGATCCCTTGAACGGCTTTTCTCCAGTGAGGAGCTGATAAAGAACCACACCAAGGCTCCAGAGATCACTGCGGCCATCAATCACGCGGCCATCCACCTGTTCGGGGGACATGTACGACGGAGAACCGAGGCGGCCGCCCTCCTGGGTAATGGTACTCGTCGACAGCTTGGCAATGCCGAAATCGGCCACCTTGAGCTGGCGATCCGCTGACACCAGCAGGTTCGCCGGCTTGATATCACGGTGAATGATCCCCTGTGCATGGGCATAGTCGAGCGCCGCTCCTGCCTGACCGATGAAATGAAACACTTCATCCGCAGGAGGGGCCTCGCCAGCGCGGATCACCTTGTCAAGCGAACGGCCGTCAATCAGTTCCATCACGACATAGAGCTGGCCGTCGGCCTCGCCCACATCGTATACCGTGACGATATTTGCATGGTTAAGCTTTCCCGCGGCCTGTGCTTCGCGGAAGAGACGGCGGCGGAATTCCTCGAAGTGCTCGTGATCCGGTGTTACCGTCGTTGGAATCGTCTTGATGGCAATGTGCCGACCGATGTGCGGATCCCGTGCCCGGTAAACCACGCCCATACCGCCCTTGCCCAGTTCGGGCGGAAGTATCTCGTAACGGCCAATCCGGAAGGATGGTTCCACACTTGCCGGTACCGCCTGCGCGGCCGGCTGTGGCGGCGATTGTACCGTTGCGCCGCCATCGGAAGCAGTGGACGGGATTTCAGGCATCTTAGAGGGTGCACCGGTTCCGCTCCCGACAGACCCATGGCTCTGCCTGGAAGCATCATGCCGTCCCGCCAAACTCTGACGTGGACGAGCGCCCTCACACTCCAAGTATAGATCATATCTTACGCGGAAGCCGCGAATATTCAAGCGGTTTTCGGCCTTGGCAGGCACTGGCAACTTATGGAAGCCGCATCTCAGGGAAGATAGCTGACCACAACTTCGATGAAGTCGGTAGACTGAAGCGCTCGAACCATTGCTGACGAACTGGACGCCGAGGAGACGGCCACATGAACCCGGCCCCTCCGGATATGGCCGGATCCGGGCAGGGACGCAGTGATCGTCCGATCCAGCGCACACTGGCCCGGATCGGCATCGTGTGCACAAAGCCTTGGCGCTTCGCTGTGACCTCCGGCGTAGGTCCATGCCCCGCTGCTATCCTGGACGTAGACGTCGGTCCCGTCTCCACCGCTGCCGCGGCCTGCACCCCGCACTGTGACCGCCACATTGGTCACGACTGTCGATGAAGGCAGGTTCACCGGAAACTCATAGAGTTCAACGGCAAACCGGCCCGCTTCCCAAGGGTTTGCCTGCGGCAGCGGGAACAGGATCGTCTCGCTGGCGGTGCCTCCGGTTCCCCCGGCGATCACTACCATCTCGGTCATTTCATCATAGGCGACCGCCGCGAGCCCACGGCCAGCGGATGAATCAAACGTGCCGAGCTGATGCCAGTCCATCCCATCCCAGAACCACTCACCCGGTACGGAGGCCCCGGATGCATCCGTTCCTCCGGCCAGTATGAGCCCCAGTCCGCCGGCCCGCGCAAGCGAAGCGTCGCGCATGGGAGGTGGCGTGGAACCGGTCGTCGCCAGCACGGTCCAATACTCGCCGTCCCACAACCAGGTGTCGCTGAGCAGGCCGGAAGTTCCCTGTCCACCGAACAGAAGCACGGCGCCCGATACCGGATCGAACGCCATCGCTGCTCCCTCGCGGTGGCGCGGCCGGGGAAATCCCGATACTGGAACAAAAGACCATGCCGAACCGTCCCAGAGCCACGTCTCGGCGGACAGTCCGCTGGTAAGAGCGCCTCCAAAAACCACGATACTTCCGTTTACCTCGTCGTACGCCGAGGCGGCGCCATGCCTTTCCGGCGGAAGCCCGAACCCGCCCGCACCCGGATCTACCCATGCGCTGAACTGCCACAAAAGCCGATTCGCTGATGGCTGCGATCCGGTATCGGCAACTACAGTCGAAAGCCGTGCCAGGTTGCCGTTAACCACTTCGGACACGACGGCACTGGTTCCATCTACCTCGACAAATTCCCCGGGCGAAAGTTCCGCCACCAAATTGCCGTCACCGGACTCCACGATCAGCTCATCCGCATTCATCCGGAACTGGATTCCCGTCAGCGGCACTGGCACCCGCCGGAGATCCCATATCTGCCGGACCGGGCCATGGGCAGCGGTGCCGCCATACAACACCAGGCGTCCGCGGCCGGAGTCAAACGACAGGTTCGCGCCAGACATGGGCGGCGGGAATGACGTTCCATCGCTCTCCACAGCCACGGGCGACCAGAGATTCCCGTCGAACATCCACAAGTCGTTCCGGAGCGTGCCGCTTGTGCCATCACGCCCACCGAACAGCAGGATCCGGCCGATCGCAAATCCGCTTTCATCATCGGGCATGTAGGCCATTGCCGCGCCACCCCGTTCAGAAGGCCCGGCACTGCCTGGGGCAAGGTCGGTTACGGCCAGCCGTGTGGCTGAATTCCATCGGTAAATACTGCGGTTCAGTGCAGCCGAAGGCATACCGCCACCTGCCACCACGAGTACGCCGCGTATCTCGTCAAAGCAGCCGGCTGCTCCGGAAAGCGGCGGCAGCCCACCGGCGCCGCCCGAGGTCGCCCACTCGGGGCCATTGATGCTGTTCTCGTCGAACTCCCACAGATTTGCAGCGACCGCCGGATTGGTTGAACCGGTAATCCCGCCCTGCACCATGACCACTTCCCGGCCGGTATCGAACACGGCTACGTGTGAAGTCCGGCCGGGTGGGACGGTACTGATATCAACCCCGTTGCGCCTGGCCCATATCCAGGTACCGCCAGGCCAGACACCGGAATAGGAAAGCTCGTAATGATCCTGCGCAAGCCCGGACGGCGAACGCCCCCCAGCCAGCACATGTGTTGCACGGACCGGATCATACACCAGCTTCGCACCAGCACGCGCTCCCGGTGGTGGTCCGGTCACTGGCTGGAGCGACCATGCCGCACCATCCCATGCCCATAACTCGGCACTATCACCCGTGGCCGTCTCGCCGCCGAACACAATAAGTACGCCCGCATTCTGGTCATAGGAAACCGCCGCACCCAGCCGGGGGGACGGCGCACCTGTCTGGGCGGGTTGCATCCACGTGGCGCCATCCCAAAACCACAGGTCGTTGACCCGCTCGCGTGCCGTAAGACCGCCGAATACCGCCACTCCCATTCCGGGTACGTAGGCCATACCGTGTGCCGTGCGTGCTTCGGGTCGCGTATCCCCGGCACTCCCCGGCGAAACCTGCTGCAAGACACTGCCATCCCATTCCCAGGTGTCCTCGAACAGGTCGAAGCCGTTCTGGCCGCCGAACAGGACCATCTGGGAACGCGCCGAATCATACGCGCAGGACGTACCTGTCCGGGACGGGAACATGAACTCGGCTGTTGGAGCCCCGCCAAGGCGCAGCAGACGGCGCGGCGTGTCGGGTGCCCCTGACGACGTGACGAGGCCGTCGCCCGCCACCTTAACGGCGCGGTAGTCGGCCGAGGTGAACTCCTCGCCGGTTTCCGTGGGGGTCGGTGTCTGCGCGGCTGCATCCAGCCTGTAGGCGGCAGGGCCACCCAGATATGCCTGTCCCGGCGTAACACCCGTAAAGTTCAGCGTCAGCAGGACCGGATCAGGTGGATCGATATCAAACATTTCAGATGAAGCAACAGGGAGCACGTTACCCGAGGCATCAAGCTGCTGGCCTGCCTGCGCCGAGCGCGCTGCCACCGTGAACGATGCCTGCCCAAGAGTGAGGTTCAGGCGGCTGACCGGTATCTGCGTGCCGGGTGCCGACGTGTTGAAAAGCTCGATGGTATCTGTAGCTGCGGAAACCACGTTGCCAAAAATATCGACCGCCGCCACCCGGACGGAAAAGCTCTGTCCCACCTTGAGAGTGTTGGCAAACGGGGTCAGAAGGAAACCGCCCGGTGTCGGCTGGATCACCTGCCCCGGCAGGGCAACAGCCAGTTCTGCCGCACCACCCGGCTCGGCGCCGACAGCAAAAAATGCCGTATCCCCCCGGGCAAGCAAGAGTGCCTGGTCAACTACGCTCACCCGCTGGGTAGGCGCAGCCCGGTAGATCGTCATGGTATAGATGCCGGGAGCACCCAACTGAGGCGCGACATTCGGGTCGAACGGGGCTTCGACCGACACCGTAGGCGTATCTACAACCGTATTGCCGAGAGCATCGGTCACGATCACCTCGACGTCGAATGGCACCCCGGCCCTCAAGCCCAGCGGGCTGCCCACAACCTGCGGGCCGGTAGCCGACGGCAGGATCACCTGCGCCGGATTGAGCGGATCACCGGGACTGATGCCCAGCACCCGGACCGCAAGGCGGGCCGCCGGCCCCAGTGTCACATCGAACGGTGCGCTGGGACTGCGTGCGCCACGGACCGCCGGTGTGTCAGCGGTGATGGTGAGGCCGGTCCCTGCCGTGACGGCCCGCTGGTTCAGGAAGGTGACGCACCCGCCAGATGCCGCACGTGGCGCAGTCGTTCCGTCGTTGGGATCTGAGCTGGAAAGCTCCACAAGGCCATTGAAGACCGGGGAGAACCCGCTGCCACCCTCTCCCAGGGCAACCACCAGCACGTTGTAGGCATCACCGGCCGCCAGTGGACCGAACGCCGGCGGCGCAGAGGCGTCACAGGCTGGCGGTGTCGAACCGGTATAGGGCTTCACCAGAAAGGCGCCGACGGAGACAGCTTCGGGCTCGACAGGTATTTCAGGCAAGCGCCCACCACAGGCCATCGTGTGCGCGAACAAGGCCATCGCGGCCAGCCACCGGGCCGTACGCCAACGTCCGCAGCCCTGCTGCGAGAGCCTGTTCAAACGAGAAAACCCGTCCATATATACTTAACGGCAGTATGCCACGGCCCAGCAATGACCTGCGAGACGGCTCACAGGGATTTGTTAAAAGTTTACAGCCCGGTGGAATCGCTAAGGATTTCCCAGCTTCAGCCCGCTATTGTTGCTGGCTGCTGCGGTTTGGCCCGGCATGTCCACGAAGGAGCCTGTTTTATGGACTGGAAGGTATTTAGCGCCACCTTTGGCGTCATCTTTCTTGCCGAGCTTGGAGACAAGACCCAACTCGCCGCCATTACCGCCGTTTCTGAAACCCACAAGCCTGTCGCCGTATTTCTGGGCGCGAGTCTCGCACTCGTTGTCGTCACGCTCCTCGGCGTCCTGTTCGGCGAGGCACTCACTCGCGCCATCCCCGCTCCGGTCCTGAAGAAAATCGCCGGGACAGCTTTTATAGTGATCGGCGTACTCGTGTGGATGGACCGGGTGTAGCACTCTCCCTCCTGTTGCCCCCATGCTCTTTCCGGGCCCCCTCCCCTTTAGCCGCCGGACCGGGCTAGGCTTTCCCTGTTGAACCTTGGGGGGACCGTCATGACGAGCGAAGCAAGAACCGTTCACAAGACCTGCAACCTGTGCGAGGCAACATGCGGCCTTCTGATTGACGTGGAGGACAACCGGGTCGTCAAGATCCGTGCCGACGAGAACGACCCCTTCAGCCGCGGCCATATCTGTCCCAAGGCATTCGCCCTGAAGGAGATACAGGAAGACCCTGACCGCCTGAAATTCCCCATGCGGCGAACGGCGAGCGGCTGGCAGCGGATTTCGTGGGAAGAGGCGCTTTCCGAGACGGCGGAGAAGCTCGCCGGCATCCAGAAGCGGCACGGCGAGAACGCCGTCGCCGCCTACATGGGTAATCCGTCGGCCCATAACTTCGGGACGGCGATGTTCGGCATCCAGCTACTCAAGACCCTGCACACGAAGAACAAGTTTTCGGCAAGCTCGGTGGACCAGAACCCCAAGCACGCCTCCAGCCTGTTCCTGTTCGGCAACATCCTTTCGATGCCCATACCAGACCTGGACCGCACCCAGTTTCTGCTGGTCCTTGGCGCCAACCCCATGACCTCCAACGGCTCGATCATGACTGCGCCCGATATCCGTACGCGTCTCAAGGACATCCAGCGGCGAGGCGGGAAGATCGTCGTCGTGGACCCGCGGCGCACCGAAACCGCCAGGCTCGCCAATGACCACATCGCCATCCGGCCAGGGTCAGATGCGCTGCTGATCGCGGCAATTCTAAACACGATCTTCGCTGAAAAGCTGGAGAAAGACAGCCCCGCGATGCGGCTGACGACCGGCCTTGACGCCGTGAGATCGAAAACGGTTCCTTTTACGCCGGAAGCCGTGGCTCCGGCGCTGGACCTCCCCGCCGAAAAGATCCGGCAACTCGCACGGGACTTCGCCGGTGCGCCATCGGCCGTCTGCTACGGCCGCATCGGCACCTGTCTGCACGAGTTCGGCACGCTTTCGTCGTGGCTGGTGGATGCGCTCAATCTGGTCACAGGTAACCTGGACCGCGAGGGCGGTGCCATGTTCACCCATCCGGCGGTGGATCTGCTCCCCAACGCCCCGCGTCTGGGGCTTCAGGGTCACCGCGACGTCTGGCGGAGCCGGGTACGTGGCGTCCCGGAGTTCAACGGCGAACTGCCGGTCGCCTGTCTCGCCGAGGAGATTCTCACCCCCGGTGACGGGCAGATACGCGGCATGGTCACGATCGCAGGTAATCCGGTGCTCTCCACGCCGAATGGCAACCAGCTCGACAAGGCGTTCAGCCAGCTTGAGTTCTATGTGGCATTCGACATCTACACCAACGAAACCACCCGCCACGCGCACATTATCCTGCCGCCCACGTGGTCACTGGAGCACGACAACTACGAGTTCGCTTTCCATATGTTCGCAGTCCGGAATACGACGAAATACTCCCCGCCGGTGCTGGAGCCCGAACCCGGCACGATGCATGAATCGGATATCCTTACTGACCTAAACCTGCGCCTCATCGAGAAAAAGTCGAAAAACCCGGCCGCAAAACTGGCGGCAAGGGCCGCCCGGATGGCAAAGGTGATGCCCACTCCGCGAACGATCCTGGATCTTCTGCTCCGCACCGGTCCCTATGGCGACAAGTTCCTGCCGTGGAAGCGCGGCCTGTCGCTGAAAAAGCTGGAGGAAAATCCCAAGGGAATAGATCTGGGGCCGCTTCGCCCCGCGCTCGACCGGGTGCTGCAGAGCAAGGACCGGAAAATCCACCTTGATCACGAGCTGATGCTCGGCGAGCTCAGGCGCCTGGAAGGCCAGATGCGTGAACTCGCTGCGGCCAACGGGCAGAAGCCCAACGGCAAGCTGCTGCTGATTGGCCGCCGTGACCTGCGGACTAACAACTCCTGGGCCCACAACGCCAGATCGCTGGTGAAAGGCGGCGTCCGGTGCGATCTCATCATGCACCCGGACGATGCCGAAAGGCTCGGTTTCAGGAATCACGACAGTGTCCGTATCAAAAGCCGCGTGGGAGAAGTCACAACGAAGATTGCTGTTTCCGACGAGATACTGCCCGGAGTCGTGAGTCTGCCCCACGGATGGGGCCATGCACGGCCAGGTGTCAAACTTGGCGTCGCCAGCGAATTTGCCGGGGTGAGCTGCAACGATCTCACCGATGACAGGCTGCTGGAACCGATTGTCGGCAACGCCATCCTGAACGGTGTACCGGTGGAAGTGGTAAGGGCGTAACTACCCTTTTATGAACGCCGCCGCTGTCGCCACGACGACGGCGACGAGCAGAAACCATCTCAGTGCCTGCTGGCTGGCACCGATGGCGAACCGGACACCCAGACGCGAGCCCACTACGGTCGCTGCGGCGAGTATGAGCCCGGGTATCCAGAGGACCTGCCCGGCGAACAGGAACACCGCCAGTGGCACGACACCGAATACTCCAGAAATGGCAATCTTGAGCGCGTGGGCACGGACAAGATCATAACGAAGCAGTCCGCACAGCAGCATCAGCGACAGGAAGCCAACCCCACCCTGCACGAAGCCGCCGTAAACTCCGACACCAAACAGCCAGAA
This sequence comes from Deltaproteobacteria bacterium, assembly GCA_026129095.1. NCBI lineage: Bacteria > Pseudomonadati > Myxococcota > Myxococcia > Deltaproteobacteria bacterium. The sequence goes on along the minus strand of JAHCIT010000010.1, from coordinate 62,232 downwards.
GACCGCCGACGGCCGCTCTGCCACGGTATAGGGCCGCTGATCCTCCGGCGGAGTCATCCAGTCGGGACGGGCAACAACGAGGACCGTGATCGCCACCATCGAAACCAGCAGAGCGGGTTTGAGGATTCCTGGGGGAAGCCAGGCTGCGGCCACCGAGCCGGCAAGGGAACCAGCGACTGCGGGCCCCAGTATCGCCACCGCCGCTTTCGTATCGAACTTTCCGGCACTGTGGAAACCATGCACGGTCGAAGCCGACTGGGCCAGCACCGACAGGCGGTTCGTTCCGTTGGCCAGGTCCGCCGGAAGCCCGATCAGCATCAGCGCCGGGAGCGTGAGCAGGGAACCGCCCCCGGCCACGGTATTGATGAAGCCGGACGCGATACCGGCGGCAATCAGCGCGGCCAGATGGAATTGGGAAAGATCGTATGTCCCGTACACAGGGGGCCGAGCCTAGCGGCAGCAGCAGGTTTCGGAAAGAGCGGGGCCAGAACCCAACTTGCCCTACCCGAACGGGCTGGCTAACGCACATCCATAAAGGCAGGAGGGTTCCGCCGGTTTCCGCCGTCCCGTTCCACCTTTTGCCAAGCACATGAGTTCCACCCCCCCATCACCCCCACAAGGCCCGGACGCCGCCAGTTCAGCCGGCAGCACAGCCGGACGTTCCCCGGCGGGCCACGGCCGGCTTGGTGTCCTTGTTCTCGGCAGCCTTGGCGTCGTATTCGGCGACATCGGCACAAGCCCCCTCTATGCCATCCGGGAATGCTTCAGCGGCAGCCATTCGGTTCCGGTGAGTGAAGGCTCGGTCATGGGTGTTGTTTCACTCATCTTCTGGGCCCTGACGCTGATCGTATCGGTCAAGTATCTCGTTCTGATTCTCCGGGCCGACAACAAGGGCGAGGGCGGCATCCTGTCGCTCATGGCAATGATTGCGCCTCCCCGCGGCGAGTCTCCGGCCAGGCACCTCCACTGGTTTGCCATTCCTGTGGGTATCTTCGGCGCAGCGTTGCTGTACGGCGATGGGCTCATCACCCCGGCCATTTCAGTCATGAGCGCCGTCGAGGGGCTCGAGATCGCCGCGCCCGGACTTGGACAATATGTCGTTCCCATTTCCATCTGTATCCTGTTCGGACTCTTTTCTGTGCAGAAGTTCGGTACAGGAAAGGTGGCATCGGTATTCGGCCCGATCATCGTGGTCTGGTTTGCCACCCTGTTCGGCCTCGGCGTCAATGCCATCGGGGCCGCGCCGCAGATCCTCGGGGCAGTGAATCCGGTCCATGCCGTCCGGTTTTTCCTGGATTATGGGCACCAGGCATTCGTGGTCCTCGGCTTCGTGTTTCTGGCCGTCACCGGATGCGAGTCGATCTATGCCGACATGGGACATTTCGGGAAAAAACCGATCCGGATCGGCTGGTATGGCCTTGTATTCCCTGCCCTGCTTGCCAACTACTTTGGCCAGGGCGCCCTGCTGCTCACCGATCCAGAGGCAGCCCGGAACCCTTTTTACCTGCTGGCGCCCCGCTGGTTCCTCTATCCGCTGATCGTGCTGGCCAGCACGGCGACTGTCATCGCCTCGCAGGCGCTCATCTCCGGCGTCTTCTCGATCACACGGCAGGCGGTCCAGCTCGGATACCTGCCCCGGCTCGAAATCCGCCACACCTCCTCCGAGGAAATCGGCCAGATCTATGTCCCGGTCGTGAACTGGCTGCTGCTGGCAGCGACCATCCTCGTTGTGCTCGAGTTCCGCAGCTCCAGTTCGCTCGCGCATGCCTACGGCGTCGCCGTGACGACTACGATGGTCATCACCACCACGCTCGCATTCATCCTCATGCGTCACCTCTGGAAGTGGCCCGCCTGGGCGGCGATTCCGGTCACCGTTCTGTTTCTGTCCATAGATCTGGCGTTTTTCTCCACCAACATCATCAAGGTCCATGAGGGTGGGTGGCTTCCGCTTCTGGTTGGCGCCCTCGTATTCACGGTGATGACCACCTGGCGCCGCGGACGGGAGATCCTGGGTGAGCGGCTGCGCGAACTGCATATCCCGCTGGAAGTGCTGCTCCGTGACATCCATGACAACAGCATTCCGAGGGTCAAGGGGACGGCGGTATATCTCACCGGCAGCGCGGCCGGCGTGCCCCACTCGCTGCTCCACCTGCTCCGCTACTCCCGCGTGGTCCATGAGCGGGTGGTCCTGCTCACAGTCGAAACCCTTGAAACCCCGTTTGCCAACATCCGCGAGGGCATTGAGGTCCAGGAACTGGGCGAGGGGTTCTACCGCGTGCTGATCCGGTACGGTTTCATGCAGTCACCGAATATCCCGCTGATCCTTCCCCTGTGCAAGGATCATGGGCTCAGCCTGAACCCAATGGACCTTACCTATGTCCTCGGACGGGAGACGCTGATCCCTTCAAAGCGCAGGGGAATGGCCATCTGGCGTGAAAAGCTGTTTTCACTCATCTCACGAGCAGCCCGGCAATCGATGGCCTACTTTGGCCTGCCCCCCTCCCGCGTGATCGAGGTCGGCGTCCAGATCGAGATGTAGTGCGACGGCCGTTTCACGCCTTGGGAAAAAGTGCCATTCAAGCTATACTGGCAGCCAATCAGCGCCCCGCTTATATGCGGGGATAACTATCAACCCTTAGGACCAATTTGAGGACTTCCGTCATGGCTACTCCAGCCACTGGCGGTCCACAGGACCGCCCTTTTGCCATCAAGGATTGCGCGTTGATCTCTATCGCCACCGGCCGGCGGGCCCAGAACCTGCGTGAGTTCCGCGACCACCTGCTCACGGTGGATGCCGAGAGCATTTACCATCATTTTTGGGGCGGACTGCTCCGTCCGCAGTTCGACGACCCCGAATACAGCAACGACTTCGCCGTCTGGGCACGGCACGGCCTGCATGATGCCGTGCTCGCCGAACGGCTCGCAGTCGTTGACCCCTCCGACTTCCATGACCTGGATGAACTCCGCCGCGAACTGGTGGATATCATCGAGGAACGGCTCGACAGCATGGAGCATGTGCCGTGGGCGAAATCAGGGGAGGCGATCCACTTCATCCGCGGACAGCTTGTGATTCTGGACACCCACTTTTCAGCCGCCCGCCCGGAAGACTTCATTGACCTGATGCCAAAGCTGTCTCTTGGCAGCATTTACTACCATTTCATCGATGCCCGCCGCCGCGAGCCGCTCAAGACGGATGACTTCAGCGTCTGGCTGGAAGGTCTCGGCCCGGCGTACGACCAGCTTCGAACGAACATACGAAGTGTCGACCCGTACCTGGCCTCGCTCGCGGAACTCCGTTCCCGTCTCGGTTCACTGTTTGCACGTCATCTCGGCGGGAAAGGAGCGTGACGGCATGGGAATACTGAAACTCGACGACTATCTCCCGGCCACCGGTCCGGATGTCATCAACCACCTTCGCCAGCTTGGCCGCCATCTGAAAGGCCTCAAGGTGGTTCACGTCAACTCCACCCGCGCCGGAGGAGGTGTCGCCGAAATCCTTCACCGGCTCATACCTCTCAAGCACGAACTGGGAATAGATGCTTCCTGGGAAGTCATTGATGGCAATCCGGACTTTTACGTCTGCACCAAGAGTTTTCATAACGCCTTGCAGGGTGAGCACATTGCGATTCCGGATTCACTGCTCCGCTCCTATGAGGAAACGAATGCCCGGAATGCCGAGCGTTTGCGTCCTGTTCTTGAAGAAGCCGATATCGTTTTCATCCATGATCCCCAGCCGGCACGGCTCCTGGAGCATTGTCCAAACCGGCGAGGCAAATGGGTCTGGCGCTGTCATATCGATGCGAGCCGTCCTCATCGGCCGGTCTGGAAATACTTGCGTGAAATTGTAGGCCACTATGATGCCAGTATTTTTTCGCTGGCCGACTTCGCTCAATCACTCCCGCACCCCCAATACCTGATTCCGCCCAGCATCGATCCCCTGAGCGAGAAAAACACAGATCTGCCCGAGACGGAAATCGTCGCCACCTGCGAACGGTTTAATCTCGATCGCAACCGGCCGATCATCACCCAAGTGTCCCGCTTTGACCGTTTTAAGGATCCGGTCGGCGTGATCGCCGCCTACCGGCTGGCGAAAAGCTATGTGCCGGGACTTCAGCTCGTACTGGCCGGCGGCGGTGCCGACGACGACCCGGAGGGAGCCGCAGTCCTGAACGAAGTCCGCAATGCCGCCGGAGACGACCCCGACCTGCATCTTCTCCTGCTGCCTTCCGATGCACACCGGACGATCAACGCGCTCCAGCGGGCTTCCGATATCGTCCTGCAGAAATCGACCCGTGAGGGGTTCGGCCTCACCGTCACGGAAGCGCTATGGAAAGGGAAACCGGTAATCGGCGGAGACACCGGTGGAATCCGGCTCCAGGTGATCAATCACCACACTGGCTTCCTCGTCAGCACTCCGGAAGGTGCGGCCATCCGTATCCGTTACCTGCTGGGACATCCCCAGCTGGCATCTTCAATGGGGAAGACGGCCCGGAAGTTCGTTCGCGACAACTTCCTGATCACCCGGCACCTGAGAGAATACCTCACACTCATGGTTGCTCTCGCCACCGGTGCTGGACCGCGAATAGAACTGGATTAGAAAGGTAATGCCTCCAGTGAAGGTGCTTCGACCCCAGCCTGACCCCGATGCGGTCAACCGGCGAATCACCAATGGCACTGAACTGGTCTTGATGCTCGACTATGACGGGACTCTCGCCCCATTCCAGGCTGACAGACATCTGGCGTACCCGTCACCCTGGGTGCTGCCCGTCCTCAAGTCGTGGATGAACGCCCCGGCCGTCCATGTGGCTATTGTCAGCGGGCGACCAGCCGATGAAGTGGCTGCACTGCTCCGCTTCGATCCCCTTCCCGATATCTGGGGTGCCCATGGGTGGGAGGTCCGCCGTTCCAGTGGACAACTGGACCGGCGGAAGCCCCCCGCACTCGCACGGGCCGGCCTTGACCTGGCCATGAAAGTCGCCAGCGATGCCGGCTTTTCCCCGCAGATTGAACGGAAAGCCGCCTCGGTGGCGATCCACTGGCGTGGGCTCTCTTCCGGAGAGATCGTCCGTATCCGGCACTGGACTGCTGCGGCATGGGGAGAGATCGCACATAACCATGAACTGCTGCTGCACCCCTTCGATGGCGGACTGGAACTGAAAGCAGGGGAAACCAACAAGGGAACGGCCGTCTCGCAAATCATTTCCGAATCTCCTCCCAATACCTTCGCCATTTATGCGGGCGACGATCTGACCGATGAGGACGCCTTTGCAGTGCTGCCGGATAATGCACTGGGGATACAGGTTGGCCCCGCCACCCGGCCTACCGCCGCCCACTGGCGCCTGGAATCGCCCGAAGAGCTTCAGGGATTACTGGAAAGCTGGCTCAGCCTCCGCTTGGGTACCGGAAAAATATCCAGGGTAACAGAGTAATGAAAAGGAATACTCAAAGGCTGGTCATCGTGGCCAACCGGCTGCCAGTAACCGTCGAACAGACCGGGAACCGCTGGCAGGCAAAACCCAGTTCAGGGGGCCTTGTGACGGCGCTGACGCCGCTACTTAGGAGCCGTGGCGGCATGTGGATCGGATGGCCCGGCACCTCCGATCCAAAGGCCAACACCGAGCAGCTCCTCAGCGACTATCATGACGACACCGGCTTTTTCCTGAAACCGGTACCACTCAGCCAGAACGACGTGGACAGATTCTATCTTGGCTTTTCCAACGAGATCATCTGGCCCCTGTTCCATGATTTCATTACACCCTGCAATTTCGACCCCTCGTACTGGGAAGCCTACCGGCGTGTGAACAGAAGGTTTGCCGACGTGATTATCCACTCCCTTGAGCCAGGAGACTTTCTGTGGGTGCATGACTATCACCTGATGAACGTAGCCCATGAGTTACGTAACCGGAAAGTACCCAACCGGATTGGGTTCTTCCTGCACACGCCGTTTCCGTCTCCGGACAACTTCATCAAGCTACCTTGGCGAGCCGATGTCCTGCGGGGCCTGTTGCAGTTCGATCTGGTTGGTTTCCAGACCATCCGTGATCACCGGAAGTTCCTCCAATGCGTCCGGATGCTGGTGGATGGAGTGAGGATCAAAACCCGTGGCCCGCTCTCCGACATCACCTTTGGCAGACGAAAACTTCGTGTCGGTAGCTTCCCTATCGGTATCGATTTCCATGAATTTTCCAGAGGTGCGCAGGAACCATCTGTTATTGCCCGTTCGGAAAAAATCCATCGTGAATTGCCAAACCGGCAGATCGTTCTCGGCGTGGACCGCTTGGATTATACCAAAGGGATCCCCCACCGGCTTCGGGCGTTTGAGGAAGCCCTGAAAAAGCATCCTGAACTGCAGGGGCACGTCACTTTCGTACAGGTCGTAGTTCCCAGCCGCCAGATCATCCCTCAGTACCGGCAACTCAAGACCGAAATCGAGCAGCTCGTCAGCAGGATCAACGGTCAGTTCAGCCAGCTCGGCTGGGTGCCGATCCACTACTTCTACCGGAATCTCAACCGGGCTGAACTGCTCGCCAACTACCGGGTCGCCGACGTAGCCCTGGTGACGCCGCTGAAAGACGGTATGAATCTTGTCGCCAAGGAGTATTGCGCCTGCAAGTCCGACCTGAATGGAGCACTGATCTTAAGTGAATTCGCCGGTTCGGCCGGCCAGCTCCAGTCCGGGGCCCTGCTCGTCAATCCCTTCGATATCGAAGGGATGGGTGCAGCTATTCACCAGGCGATTATCATGTCTCCGGAAGAAAGACGGACGCGTATGCGTAAGCTCCGCCGTATCGTCGAGCGGGATAACATCGGTCGCTGGGTGAACGACTTTCTGCAGGCCGTCATCGACCGGGATTTGCGCCATTTCCCGATCCGCGGGCCCGTGCCGGACTATACGCCCGGCATTTCAATCTGAGCCATATGACTTAAATCAGTTTCGCCCACCACGCGGCGCGGCATGCTGTTTCCAGAATGGCTATAAAGGACTCCACACGGACAGCCCTGACTATTGGCGCAGGTTGCGCCCTCATAGCCGGTGCAACGGCATGGCATCATTCGCCGTGGGCGCCGGATGGTGCGGCGATTGATGCGGCGCTGGTTTTGCCTGTGGTCATAGCCGTCCTGCAGCCGTACCGGGCCGTCACCTTCCTGCTGGCCCTGCTCTCGTCACTAGCGGCCGTCATTCTCCATGCTCCGGCCAGTGGAGAAACTCTGGCCGCCTCGCTCGCGGCCATGCTGCTGCCCCTCACCGGCATCTGGCTCACGGCATACATCGTTCTGCTCCGCCAGCGTATCGAGCCGGGAGCAGCGGCGAGTGCAACAGAACTCAAAAACTATCTGGACACTGCGGACATCATTTATGTCGTGCTCGATCCCGCAGGAACCGTCCTGCGGATCAATGAGGCGGGCAGCCGGCTGCTGGGTCTGCCCGAAGCAGAGATCATCGGAAAAAACTGGATCGAATCATTTATCCCGCCCAGCCACCGCGGCCAGATCGCCCTCGTCCACAGCATGAACCTGAGGAGCGACGGTACCCGGATTGAACGGTTTGAAAATCCGGTGCTTACCGGCACGGGCGAAATCCGGACTATTTCCTGGCGAAATACCGAGTTGAGGGACGGTCGCGGCCGCATTGCCGGGACCATCAGTTCCGGCATCGACGTGACCGATTCACGCCGCGCCCAGGACCAGCTCGCCCGGTCCCGCAGCGAACTCAGCCGTTACCAGGAAGACCTGCAGCAGTCATTTAAGAACCTGGAGGATTATAAGTTCGCACTCGATCAGGCCGCCATTGTCGCCATTGCCGATAGCAAGGGGCTCATTACCTATGCCAATGACCGGTTCTGCGAGATATCCGGTTACTCGCGTGACGAGCTACTTGGCCGCGACCACCGGATACTGAACTCCGGTCTGCACCCCAGGCCCTTTATGGAAAATCTCTGGAACACGATCCAGTCAGGGAAAACCTGGCGTGGGATCATTCGCAACAAGCGGAAAGACGGAAGCTTTTACTGGGTAGCCACGACCATTATCCCGTTTCTGGGGCGGGACGAAAAGCCCTATCAGTACGTGTCGATCCGGTTCGACATCACTCCGATGGTGGAGGCCGAAACGGCCCGGCAGCGCACGGTCAGGCAGATGCAGGAACAGGCCACACTGGCAAGGCTTGGGGAAATGTCGGCCGTCGTGGCCCACGAGGTGAAGAACCCGCTCGCCGGAATCAGCGGGGCCCTTCAGGTGATCGCCCGCCGGATGCCCGCCGACAACCCCGACCTCAAGATCATCCAGAGTATCCTTGACCGGATTGATACCCTCCATAAGACCATGACCGAGCTGCTCAACTATGCCCGGCCACGAGTGCCCCGGTTTATGCCACTCGATCTGGTTTCCCTCTTTCAGGAGACTGTCAGAAACGCATCACAGGATGCCGACTTCCGGCAAGTCCATGTCGAGTTATCCGGGGACCAGGCCCGCTGCACAGGCGATACGGAGCTTCTCCGCGGAGTGTTCCTGAACCTGCTCATCAATGCCGCGCATGCAATGAACAACTCGGGTACGATCCGCACACACATTGCCTGCGACCAGGAGTGGTGCCGCGTTACCGTAACCGATACCGGCAAGGGGATTCCGCCGGAAATGCAGGAGCGTATTTTTGAACCGTTTTTTACGACCAAGAACCGGGGAGCAGGCCTTGGCCTCGCCATCACTCACCGATCGGTCGAAGCCCATGGCGGCCGCATCGAGGTGAAAAGCGCCCCTGGTGAGGGCACGACAATGACGGTAATCCTGCCGGTCCGGCCCCCGTCCTTGGGATGAGAGGCCCGCCTATTTGTTCTTCATGCCGCGTCTTGGCTTCGCTGTCTTCGGTCCTTTTGACCGGGATGGTCCGTTCATGTCCCACTCGATATCGAGGAAGGCGCCGGGATTTTTCAGGAAATCCTGCCAGAACTGCCCGTAACGGGTGATCTTCCAGCCATCCACAGCGCGGTGATCAAAAAATGCCATGAGCGGCAACCGGTGCCGGATCACCACCTTTCCATTTTCGGCGACTGGCTTAGGCTCGACCCGCCCCACGATCATTGATCCCACCACACCCATGCCGGCAGGCGGCATGAGGGCGAGACCCGTGAACGTCGCTGCCTCATTCATGCCGAGTGAGCTGACTGAAAAACTGCCGGGGCTCATATCCATGTTCGGAACCAGCTCGGCGATATTGAAATTTGTCACGGCAAACTTCGCCACCCGAACGACCGCTCCCAATATGAACGGAGGAACGGCATCGATAATTTTTCCGATCTCGTTCTGGTTTTCCAGCTTCGAACTGGTCTCCTTTGTCGCCCTGACCCGTCCTTTCAGGTCAGTGGCGATTTCATCGAGCGTTTTTTTGTCCGCGTCCCGGATCAGGATCATCGCCGTCTCGCCCTGGCCTCCCAGGTTCACCGGCGCGGCGATATCGATCGTGGGAAGGTCGTAAAGACGTCCAGCCACAATCCGCCGGTTCAGTTCCGGGTATTTCTGGATACTGAGCGCCGCTGCCTTGATAAGCAGCGCAGTCATCGTGACGTGCGTTTCATGGGCGCTGTTGTACCAGTCCAGAAACCGAATGGCGTTCTCGACATCGTAGTCACGGGTCGCGCAGATCGTGGGCGACGTGGGCTCGCCCCAGACATGGAGTGCGATGCGCCTCCACAGCGACAGTTTTTCAGAGGGAACGGGTGTCGGGCGCTGGGCCATGCCTGAGGTCCGCCTTTCCTTGATGCATTTGAGGCAGCGACTCTATCACATGGAAGCGGGAGGTTCGCCGGAACCTTCCGGATCGTACCGGTACCCAAGGCCCCGCACCGTAACAAGATACTGGGGTTCCACCGGGTCTTTCTCGATAAACCGCCGGAGCCGGACGATGAAAGCGTCCGCCGTTCGGGTATTGGTGTCCGGCCGCAGATCCCATACCTTTTCCAGCAATTCGGCGCGGGGGACCAGCCTGCCGGGGTTGGTGGCAAACAGCTTCAGCAGCATCGCTTCCTTCATGGTCAGCGTATGATGCTCTCCCTCCCGGACCAGTTCGTGCCGGGCGAAATCCACCGTGGCTACCCCCATCCGGACCGGGCCTCCTGTACCGGTCGAACCATTCCCTTTCAGCCACTGCTCCCGGCGAAGCAACCCGTTGATATGTGCCAGCAGTACCCGGAAATCGAACGGTTTGGTAAGATAGTCATCCGCTCCGGCTTCGAGGCCTCGCATATGGTCATCCGGCAGGGAACGGGCCGTGAGCATCAGCACCGGCGTATAGTTATCGGCCTTGCGCATGCTGCGTACCACTTCGGTACCGTCCATTCCCGGCAGCATGCCATCGAGCACGACGAGATCGAATTTTTCCTTCTGCACGCGGTCACTCGCCACCCGGCCGTCATCCACGACCGTTACTTCGAAACCCTCCTGGTCCAAGTTGAACTGGAGTCCCCGCGCGAGTGCCGTATCGTCCTCCACCAGCAGCAGCTTAGGCATGGGTCTGCTCCATCTGCACACCGGAAACGGCGGCGAGCGCGGCCTCGTCCATCACAGGCAGAATGACCCGGAACGTCGTCCCCTTACCCTCGCCTTCTGACAGTGCCTCGATCTTTCCCTTGTGCAGGCCAACGGACCGGGCGGCGAGATACAGGCCAAGACCAGAACCAGACCGTCGTTTCACCTGATCGTCCGGGGCGCGATAAAACCGGTCAAACACATAGCCCAGCGCGGAAGTCGATATCCCGACACCTTCGTCGGATACCGTGACAACCGCCTGTCCGGGAACCGTGCAATCCATCGCGATCCGGATACGGATCCGGTCGCCGCTATACTTGACTGCGTTATCCAGCAGGTTGCGGAACAGCACCCGGAGCAGTTCCATGTCACCCCATACGGCCGCGTCTCCGGTCCGGCTCCAGTCACACTGCTCCGCAGCCAAACCGTACCGCTCCCTGGCATCCCGTACGCATTCATCAAGCAACTGCCCCAGTCCCACCGTCTGGAACCGGTCCCGGTAGTCAAATGCATCAATCGTCTGGACTTGGAGTACCTCGTCGATAACCCGGTTCAGCCGGTCGAGTTCCTTGCGCATGGTCCCGTAGAACTCGTTTCGTATTGGCGGGTCCACGTCACGGCTCTGCAGCGTTTCGAGATAGAGCGACAGCGACGCCAGGGGTGTCTTCAGCTCATGGGTGATCGAATCGATGAACGACTGTTGCTGCTCGTTCAGCCGTATCTGCCGGACCAGCCGGATGATGAACAGGATGAGTCCGGTGATGATAAGGGCGAAAAAAAGCGACCCGAACCCCAGCACCACCCAGTGCGAGGCTCCGATCCGCTCCTTAAGCTGGCGCAGGTGCAGATAGTCCCGCACCATCAGGATATTCCAGCCCACAGTGAGCGTCACGGCCGCGATGGTCAGCAGTACGCCGAACGTGACCGTCCGTGCGACACTTGCCCGCTGTTTGGTGCGAGGGATCAGACTGCTACCTCCGGCACGTCTGGACGTCCGGCTTGCTGGCCGAAACGCCCCATGACAGGCTAACGGTATTATGGCCGTACCGTTCGAGTCTATTCGAATCAGAGGTGAAGTCGCCGTCATACGGCTTCAGGGAGAGGCCGCACGGCTGACAGCCCGCAAACAGGATCGTTTCCCCCTGAAACCCGGCGATACCCTCCCGGCTGGTACCCGCTTCCGCCTGGAAGCCGGTGCCGTCATGGAGCTCCGTGGAGAACATGACCCGGCGTTCATCCTGAGCGGCCGGGAACGCGGGCAAATCTACTTTCTCTCGTTCCTTGATGAAAATGAGCTGGGTCACCGGCTGATGAAATAGTGCAGCCTCAAGTCCACCAGAAGTCAGTCTGCGTCTGGGCCGTACCCCAAGCCTAAAGAGGCCAGCCTCACTCCAGATTCGGCCAGGACAATCCTATCTTCCGGTGGCCTTGCCCTACCGAGTGAGGGGGGCTAAACAAGGCCCGGATTTAACGGCTCAAGGCCGTCAAGCACCCGGGATTCGCCTATGCCATCACCGCGCAAGAACCCTCCGGTTATTCAGGCCCTGATCCAGGCACACGAGCTGTCCTGGACGGCCGAAGACTGGTCAGTCCGGCTTGACGTGCTGGACCGGCGTTACCGGGAAACCGGACAGGAAAACGATTTCCGGCTCGGTTTGTCCCATTTCCTCGCCTCTGCCCGGCTCAAGCGGCCCGAGTTCGCCGACGAAATCCGGCGGCGTATCTGAGATACCAGTGACCGTAGCCAAGCGCGTTCTCGTCTGCGATGACGACCCCAATCTCTCGAAGCTCCTCAAGACAACGCTGGAGCGGATGCTGGACGTCTCCGTTACGACAGTGCCGTCAGGACTGGATGCACTGGAACTGCTCGAAAAGGAACAGTTTGACCTGATGGTTCTGGATCATCTGATGCCGAACATTGACGGTCTCGAAACGCTCAAACGGCTCCGGAACAGCCCCGCTGGGAAGGAGATGCCGGTACTTTTCTATTCGGCCATTGACCTCCGCATCGTCGCCGTCCGCGAAGGCGCAAACCAGTTTTTGCGCAAGCCGTCCAACGTCACCGAGATTTCACGCACCTGCGCCGGTTTGCTTGGAATCGGGATGAACGGGGCATAGCACTTCTTTTGTCCGTGATTCGCGCCGGCGTGTCTTTTGCCTGAATCCGGTATACTGGGCTCCACGATGAACCCTGACCCCTTGAACATCCCCGAGCGGCTCACCCGGGCTGGCTATTCCCGGCTTACCCAGCTTTCGCTCGAGCACGAGGCCCGCTACCGCTTCGCCGCCCAGCTCGCGCCTAGCCGCCGGGTTCTGGATGTGGGCTGTGGTGAGGGGATTTTCCTCGGTCTGGCGCGGGACACTGGTGCCACCGAACTATTCGGGCTCGACCGGTCACCAGAGGCCATTACCGCCGCACGCGAGCGGCTGGGCGAGAACGTTCATCTCCAGCAGGGTATGGCAGAAACGCTCCCTTATGCCGACCGGTCCTTTGATCTTGTCTGCGCCATGGAAGTGATCGAGCATCTGGAAGAGCCCGGCGCCGCCGTGGCCGAGTTCCGCCGTGTGGTCAGGCCAGACGGGCATGTCATTATTAGTGTGCCCAATGACGAACTCCTGACCGGTTCAAACCCCCATCATCGCGTGAAGTTCAGCCAGGGCCGTTTCATGGGTCTCCTTCGCCAGCACTTTCCCCACGTCCGGCTGTTCCGGCTCGTCACCTATGCTGGAGCAACCGTGCTGCCCGTCGGACACGAGGAAATGTCTGTCCGGCTTCCGGACCTTGAGCATCGTGGCTGGACGGCGGTCGCCTCCATGCGGAAACTCGGTGCCGGCATCCAGAACACCAGTGCACTGGGGCCCTTGTCCCGTTTTGAGGTAGAAAGTACCAGCGGATACCGGCAGGTGATCCACCAGCTCACGCAGGAGGTAACCGGGCTCAAGGCCGGCCTGAGGGACCTGCGCCAATCGGTTCTCTACCGGCTTCTTCACCAGATGGCGCGGGGAGCCTCTCGCCTCGACCTCGCCGTGCCCGAGTGGTTGCTCCCCGAAGGTTTCCGCCGCCGTCCCGGCGATACACCGGGGCCGGACGGCGTTCCGGACAGGACGGAATCCCGATGACCGGCGGTTTAAAAGCCTCGGGGCTTTCCAAATGGTTCGGGCGGGGAGTTCCGCCCGCCGCTACCAATAACCCGGCGGGCGGCATCTGGGCCCTGGCAGACGTGAATTTCACGATCCAGCCGGGCGAATCGGTCGGTCTCGTCGGCCCCAATGGGGCCGGGAAAACCACCCTGCTCCGGCTCGCTGCCGGAGTTCTTACTCCCACACGCGGCACAATTGCCCTGAGCGGCCGGGTATCAAGTGTCCTTGAGCTCACGGCCCCTTTCTCGGCCGTTCTGTCGGGCGCCGAGAACCTCCGTCTTGCACTCCTGCTTCGCGGCATCCCCGAAGATCGCATGGAGATTGCATGGAACGAGGCGGCCAGTTTCAGCGGTCTTGGCGACCGGCTGGGAAAACCACTCGCCACCTATTCACAGGGAATGATCCTGCGCCTGGGGTTCGCCGCCGCCACGGTTGAGACGGGTGACATCCTCCTGCTGGACGAAGTGCTGCTCGTGGGCGATGAGGAGTTCCAGATCAAGTGCAACCGCAAGATCGCCTCGATCCTTGATCGTGGCACATCGGTCATCTTCGCCTCCCATGACCTATACCGCGTGGAACACATGTGCCGCCGGACCCTGTGGCTGGAATCCGGGCGCCTCATGGCGGATGGACCCAGCGGCGAAGTAATCGATACCTACCAGCGTTCGGCCGGCGACCGGCGGCAGGTCGCCATGGGCATATGGGGACTTTCGGGCCAGTGGGTGAACTATCAGCCACAACATATCCCGGTACAAATCCGGAATTTCCGCCTGTTCGGACGCGACAGGGTACAGGCACGCCAGTTCCAGACCGGAGGCTGGTTCGGCTTCGAACTGGACTCGGTCGCCGACGGGACCGTGGCTGATTACGACCTCTTTTTTTACGTGCACCGGGAAGACGGTATCATGATCAGCCAGTTCGCCTATCCCGTACGTGGAGCGGCGGGCCGGACAATGCATGTGGAAGGCTGCATAGACAGCCTGCCGCTCGTTACCGGTAATTTTGGTCTGAATGTTGCTGTCATTCCTGAAGGGCTGCTGGTTGGCTACCACGATCCCATGCAGAACCGGCGGGTATTTGCCGTGAACAACAGCAAGGGCGACCGGGCCCATCGCTCCGGCGTCGTCACGCTCCCGGTCATCTGGAACCCGTTTCAGCGGGGCGGGAGCCAGCCCGGAGAGCCCCAGCCATGAAGGGTATCTGGCGGATTTACCGCAACCTGGTCATCACGGACCTCAAGATCCGCTATGGCGGAAGCTTCGCCGCCAAGTTCTGGGTGCTGTTCCAGCCGATGTTTTACCTGTTGTTCATGACCGTGGTCTTTTTCGGGGTTCTGGATGTCCGGTTCGGTGGCGGCGGACTGACTGGCTACGTGTCGGCCCTGTTCCTGGGCCTGCTACCCTTCCTGGCGCTGCAGGAGTCGCTCGTCCGGGCGAGCGTTTCCATGTTCGAGCGCGCCCAGCTCATCCGCTGCTACCCGGTCAACAAGTATCTGGTTCCGCTGGTCCCCTGCGGGCCTGCCCTCATCACCCAAGGGATCGCCACGACTGCGGGCATCCTGATTCTCACCGTCGTGGGTCGCGGACATCCCACCATGCTGCTGGTCCCCGCGGTGATCGGCATACAGATCGCCGGCCTGACCGGCCTGTCGCTACTGGCAGCCGCCTTTTTCATCGAGCGGCGCGAACTCCAGCCGCTCCTGCACTGGGCATTGCAGGGATGGCTGTTTCTCTCGCCTGTTTTCTATCCCCAGGAAAAACTCCCCGGCTTTCTCGGCACCGCCTCCCTTGGGTTCAACCCGCTGGCGCAGTGGGCGGTGCTGGGACGTCTCGTGGTGATCGAAGGGCGCGTGGGGCCGCCGGAAGTATGGGGTGTGGCCCTGCTCCTGAACCTCGCCCTGCTGGCGGCAGGGGTATTCTGGTACAGCCACCGCTACCCGGTGCTGGTTGACCGGGTCTGAATACAAGGTATCCCTTCCCGTCATGCCCACCCTCCGTTACCAGAGCCGGATGATCGAACTCACCGATGACGGCTTCGCCGCTGTCAAAAACGCACTGGATGCTTTCGTGCGCGGTGTCTCCATGGATACCTATCTGGACACGATCCCTCCGGAAGCAGCGGAGATGGTGAACAGTATCGTCAAGGATCTCTCCATGCAGGCGTTCGCCGGAGGTACACCCGGTGGCTACACACACCGCTGGCGCGGACTCGTCAAGAACTTTCTCGAAAGCCTGGGCAATCCTTGATGCCGGAAACTCCCGATAACACCGGTCCCACCCTCACCTGGCTCGGTACGGCCGGGCTCCAGTTCCAGATGGACGGCCATGTGCTGCTGGTGGACCCCTACTATACCCGGCTCACGCTGGCCGAATTCGTGACCGGCCGGGCGGCGAGCCGTGATGAAATCATCCGCCGCCACCTGCCCCTGGCCGCCGACGCCGTGCTCATCACCCATAGCCACTTCGATCATCTGCTTGATGCGCCCGTGGTCGAGAGGCTCACGGGCGCTACCATCGTCGGCTCCTCCACGACCTACAACCTGTGCCGGGGGCGAGGTGTTCCAGAGGACCGGCTGGTCATTGTCAGAGGGGGCGAACTCCTCGAGTTCGGGCCGTTCCGCGTGAAGGTCTACCGGTCACGGCACTCGCGGTTCCTGTTCGGGCGCGTTCCGCTGGAAGGAGAAGTCGATCATCCGATTACCCCCAAACGGGCATGGGACTACCGGGTGGGCCCGGTGTTTATCTACCGAATCGAGGCCGGGGGTGTGAGCACGCTGGTGCTCGGTTCGGCCGACCTGGAGGACGAGGCACTTTCCGACGCCCGGTCGGATATTCTCTGCCCCTGTGTCGCCGGACACCAGAGCACACACCAGTTCCTGCCCCGAATCCTGAAGCTATGCCAACCGAAAGCCCTCATGCCCATCCATTATGACAACTTCTTCCTGCCCTACGAGACAGGTGTAAAGGAACTTCCCGGCGCATCGTTCCGGAAGTTTGTGCAGCTGGCCCGCGAGGAAGCTCCCCTGCTCCGGGCTTACCGGCCGGACTTTTTCGAGCCGCTCGATTTGCGACGGATGGCTGAAGGCTGAACCGTCACATCTTCCGGATTGCAGGGTGGTAGTCCGAGCATCCACCTTGACCCCTGTCCCTCGTTCGCATAGTAAATGGGCAAACACGGTGCCTTTCAGGCCGAAACAGGAGATTCCATGCGCAATATCTTTTTGAGTGCCGTCACCGGCCTTGCATTGGCCCTATCAGCCGCAGCCTGCGGCAGCAACGGTGCGGCTCCCGGAGCAACATTCCTTCCCGGTGACTATGTGGCGGGGTTCGCCGCCGGGTATGAAGACAACTATGTGGATTGCAGCGGTTTTCACTATGACGTCGCAATGGAGACCTTTGGCCTCCTACAACTGACCGTGGATGAGGACGGCACCATCACCGGGACCTTTACCGATTATTACGGTGTTCCCCTGTCCTCCCTGCCGGGTGAAGATGACGGCTATGGCGATGAGTATGAGGTGGAAGGCACGGCTGTGGGCACCGACTTCGAGGCCGAAATTCTCGATCATGATCTGGAGCTGAGCATCACTGGCACAATCAGCGGAACAGGTGTGCTTCTGGGGAAAGGCTCCTCCGGAGCCGAAAGCGGCCTGCTGGCCCATGCCGCAGGCCTCGAAACCAGTGATGCCGATACGGCCATTGCCCGCGGGTATTTCAGTCTCTACAAAACCGAAGAGAGCCACCACGGACGCGTGGCGCTCATTTCCAGGGACAACGAACTCCACGGGGTGTTTCTGAGTTCGGAGTTTTTCGGGATTCTGGACACGGACCTCTCAGCCGCCGCTTGTCCGCTCTTTACGCCGAACAACTGCAGTGATGATGCAAAGCTGACAGGAACCCTGTTCGGTGATACAGATGTGGAGTTCGAGCTTGACGTCCTTGAGGTTGACGTGAACTACGCGTCCGAAATGAGCTATTTGTACGTGTTTAACACCGGCTTCTCAAACGCCGACTATGATGGTTTTTTAAACGCCGAAACTTCGTACTGCTATAACTGGGACTATTGACCGCTCCTGTTCTGGTTGACCTTCGGGGCCGCCTGACTCAGGCGGCCCTTTCACTTTGCTATGACTGGAACTCCTAGAAATGCCGCCAGCCGCCGTGGCCCCCAACAGGGAGCTTTCGCCCCTTCCCGTCAACCACCCGGATGCCACTCGAATGAGTGATCCTCCCGATACGGCTCACCCGGACGCCTGTTTCGGCAGCGAGTGCGCGGACCCGGCTGTCATTTGACGGCGGGGCGGTGAAAAGGAGTTCGTAGTCCTCGCCCCCGGTGAGCGCGATACGGAGAAGCCGGCTGGTACCTGACGGCCCTGCCGCTTGCCGGTAAAGAAGGTGGGCGACAGACGACGGCAGTTTATCCGCCTCCATGATCGCACCTGGAACACCGGACAACTCAATCAGGTGACCGAGATCGGCCAGCAGGCCGTCGGATATATCCACGGCAGCCGTGGCAGCCTTCTTTCCCCCCGCCTCCCCCGACAGGCGCCGGGCGAACTCCAGGGGTGGCTCGGGCTGGTAGTGGGCCAACCGGAACAGTTCGCGCACGGCCCGTGACCCGGCTTTCCGGCGCTTCAGGTCGAGCCACATGGCGGCCCGGCCCGGCACTCCGGTGACGTAGATGGAATCCCCGACCCTGGCGCCAGATCGTTTCAGCATCGCGCCCGGCTTCACTTCCCCAGTGAGAGTAATGGTGATTTCGAGCTTTCCAGAGGAGCGGGTGATATTCCCGCCCGCTATCCTGACACCTTGGGGGGAACCCGCCGCGAGAAGCCCCTCATAGATGCCGAGCACATCCCTGCCGCTCCAGCCCTTCATCGGGATGGAAAGGGCCACGAGCGCATAACGCGGGGTCCCGCCCATGGCGGCTATATCCGACAGGTTCGCACCCATCGCCTTGCGGCCGATCAGCCGGGGTTCGGCATCGGACCGGAGGAAATGGACCCCCTCCACAAGCGTATCGGTCGTGGCAATCTGGAGCTTTCCGTGCGCCGGTTTCCAGGCGGCGCAGTCGTCCCCCACTGTCAGCACAAGCGATGCGTCTGCCTTGGTGGCAACCCGGCCGAGCGCCCGGATCAGCGCAAATTCATGGGGAAGGCTGCCCACCTACTTCGCCTTCAGTTTGGGGAGAATGGCCCGGGCCAGTGGGGCCTTGGGGTGATCCGGAGCAAGCTTGAGAAATCGTTCGTACGACTGGACAGCCATGTTGTTCTTGCGGGTCGAGGAGTAGAGCTGGCCAAGGTAAAAATGTGTTTCAGCCCGGTTGGGATCGTGCAGAGCGGCGTTGGCAAACGCGTTCAGTGCACGACCTGTATTATCACTCTCGATCGACGCGATTCCGAGATCGAACCACAACTGGCCATCGTCCGGCTTCGTCTCGACCGCTTTTGCCAGCAGGTCGGAAGCCCGCTTGTGCTGACCACGCCGGAGCGCAGCGCGGCCTTCGGCCGCATAGTCAGGTTCAGCGCGCTCAGGGCGTGGCCGGGGGGTGGCGGCACTCACGCCAGCGACTGCCGGAGCCGCCGCTGGCTCCGCCAGTGCTTTCTGGATCCGGTCCAATTCCGGGCGGGTACGGTCCAGGGCCCGGGCCTGCTCGTACACCACGCGGGCTTCGGCCTTGCTTCCCCTCTCAGCAAGAATGAGCGCCTTGAGCGCCAGTGCCCAAGCGTGGAAATTGCTGTTGGAACGAACCGAGTCCCGGGCCAGCAGGCTGTCCACTTCGCTGGCAGCCAGTGTCAGCTCGCCTGTTTCCTTTACACGCAGATCGGCGCGTTCCAGCCCCGGCCGGGGATCCG
Source organism: Deltaproteobacteria bacterium (assembly GCA_026129095.1). Lineage (NCBI taxonomy): Bacteria > Pseudomonadati > Myxococcota > Myxococcia > Deltaproteobacteria bacterium. Next base: position 42,716 of record JAHCIT010000010.1, on the reverse strand, counting down.
ACGGATCGGCTACCTCGGCACGGGCCAGTGCTTCCAGCGCATTTCCGGTGTCACGTGAACGGCGGAAGTTCCGCGCTGCCAGCAGATGGCCGGCCGAATGGTTGGGATTTTTCCGGACGAGATCGCCAGACCAAACAGTTGCGTCGGCCGCATTACCTGCCCCGGTCAGTATCCAGGCAAGTACGTACCGCGGCATGATCAGATCGGGAAAGCGGGTGGCCAGCGGGGACAGCATCTGGCTGGCTACTTCCGGCTGGCCCAGCTTCATAATGGCAAGGGCACGTACCGTTTCTGCCTGTGCGGTCTCGATGGGCCCCAGCGGGGGTGTCATCTCCTGGACAGCAGCGGCCAACTGGCGGGCCAGTTCGTTCCGATCACGGTAAACCTCGATTTCCGCCTGAACGAGCTTACCGGCGGCCGCCTCCCGCATGGCAGCCGGCAGCCGGTCGAACTCCAGCCCTGCCTGCGTCACCAGACGCATATCTTCCAGGAGGAAACCCAGCCGGGCCGTGGCAACGGCATGACGGATCAGAAGTTCCGGCTCACCGCCAGAACCGGTCCGGTCAATCTGCTGGATGGCGCTCCGGAGCTCTGCCGGAGCATAGGCCGCAATCAGCCGGTCGAGAGATTCAAGATCGTAAGCGGCCACAGCAGATGGAGACGCGACCCCGGCTTGACCCGCCATGCGGTCCAGAAGCGGCTTCAGATAGCTGCTGAATATGAATGTCCCGGCCCCAAAGACGACGAGCAGTGTGACCGCGACACTTGCCACCACCGCAATGATGACCGGCCGGCTTCCGGATTCGCCGATCTGGCCGACGGGAAGATTATCATCAACCTCTTCAGCTTCCACTTCGTCGAGCCTTGCAGTGGCCGGTTGCCTCACCGGCGGCGTGGGCGCCGAAACCTGCGAAACCACGGCAGGCGGTTGGGATTTCTCCGGCTGAGGGGGCAGGGATGCGGGCGGAGCAGGTGGAGTGGCTGCCGGAGGGACTGAAGGCCTGGCCGGAGGCCGCGAGACCGGCGCTGGCGGTACCATATTGGCTGGCCGCTTTCCGGCCGCCATCGTGGGGTCGGTTTCTTCGTCATGCTTTTCAGCGACCGCAGCCGATGGCACTGCCCGGAGGTGCCGCCGCTGCTGAGGCGTCTCAGGAGCATTAAACTCGATCTCATCATCGCCACCCGATTCGGTCTGGGCGACTTCATCGAGCATCTCACGCATACGGGATTCAGACAGCGGTGATTCCGCCTGTTTAGGAATGGCTGACGACTCCGCCGGCGCATCCGGTGGACGCACGAGTTCGGCGTCATCGATATCAATCTCGACACCCTGCCCCGCATTCACTATTCCGGCTTCACCTGCCGACGGCTCGTCGGGGACTACCTTGCTCATGGTCGCAGCCGGATTGGGACCGGGCATCGTGATGGCCCCATTGGGCTGTACCACTACATTGGCGCTCTCGGTGCGAAGTTCCTTCAGTAGGCCCTGAAAGTAAAACTTCGACATGATGTTGAGCGCTGGCAGGTCGTCCAGGCCACATTCGTCGGCTACTTCCAGAATCGTCCGCTTGCCGTTGAACAGCTGGATGATTTCGCCCGCCTTGCTCGGGAACCCCTCCGGGTACTGCTGGAGCAGTTCCTGGGGATCAATCACCAGAACCGAATCAAGTGGCGGAAGCTGCTCGGCCAGACGCTCGAATTCGTCCAGCCGCCGCATGCCCTCCATGATGAGCGCCTGAGTGGACAGCTCGATCGTTTCCTGCCGGTACACCGGTTTGAAATCGATCTTGAACGCACCGTCATTCCAGGTGAGCAGCCGGTATACGGCGCGGGCGCCACGGAGGTTACCGCAAATGGAATCGATCACCCGTCCATTCTGGACATACATCACACCACTCTTGTCGCCGGAAGTGAGCAGGATAAGCCCTGTCTTCCGGCCGATTTCGATCGTCTGCAGCAGGTCCACAACGCCAAGGTCCGACAGGGCCCCCTGGAACATGTTCTGCTGGTCCACACGCTCCAGCGTTTCTTTCTCCTTCTTCTGGAGCAGCAGACGCACCCGTGCGATCAGTTCGCGGATATAGATCGGCTTGGTCAGGTAGTCGTCCACGCCAAGCTCGAGCCCCCGAACCTTGTCCTCCACCGACCGCTGGGACGTGAGGAAGATGAACGGAATCGTAGCGAGCTTGGGATCGTCCTTGATGCGCTGGCAGAACTGGTAACCGTTCATCTTCGGCATCTTGACGTCGGAGATGATCAGTTCGGGAACCGATACGGCGACCTTTTCCAGCGCGTCGATCCCGTTGCTGGCAGTCGTGACGGAAAAGCCCGACTTCTTGAGTGATATCTCAAGCACCCTGAGACTCTTGGAGTCGTCATCAACAATCAGGATGTGCTGCTTGGCCATCGCTATAACCTGCGGACCGTCCCTGATGCGGCACCGCCTGCAATCTCCCTGGGCAGGTACCCGTGAGAACGGACCACGCCCCCTTAAAAGGGCCGAAAACTAACGCCGGATACGCTGGATGCGTTGACCCGCCGCATGTGTGCCCGGCCGCGCCTTGGGTGATGGCGACCGCCGTGCTGGCGGCCGCGAAACCGCCGGCTCGGTGCTGCCTGAACCCAAGCCGGCCAGCGTGACCGGAATCACGTCGTCCATGGTCTTGGCCGGGACGATTCTGAACGATTTCAGCAGGCTCGGGGGAATGTCAACAAGGTCCTTCTGGTTCTGCCAGGGGATCACAACGGTTGTAGTGCCTATACGCCGGGCGGCAAGAAACTTCTCCTTGAGCCCCCCTACCGGCAGAACCTTACCCCTGAGGGTGATCTCGCCAGTCATGGCAACACTTTTCCGCACCTTGCGTCCTGTGAGAATCGACAGTAGCGCCACGGCGATGGCGATGCCCGCCGAGGGCCCATCCTTTGGAATGGCACCTTCGGGGGCATGGATGTGAATCTCATTGGTATCGAGAAATCCCTGCGGGGCGCCCAGATCGGCCCTGGTGCGCACATAGGAAAGGGCTGTGTTCGCACTCTCCTTCATCACATCACCAAGCTGCCCGGACAGTATCAGCCCGCGCTTCCCGGCATGGGTCTGCACTTCCAGATAGAGCGGCTCGCCGCCATGGGGAGTCCAGGCAAGCCCTGTGACCACACCTACCTCATCCTCAGGTGGCTCGACATAGGGATCAAACTTGGGTGGCCCAAGCAGTTTTTCAAGCCGCTTCCGGCTGACAGCAAACGATGGGTTCGCCTCACCCTCGGCCAGCGGCAGCGCGAGCTTGCGGCAAACCGACCCCAGCACCCGGTCCAGGTTTCTCAGCCCTGATTCCCGCGTATAGGCATTGATAAGAAAGCTCAGCGCATCATCGGCAATCTCGAGCGAACCTGCCGGAAGTCCCGTCGCCTCGACCTGCTTGGGAATCAGATACTGCCGTGCGATATGGAGCTTTTCCTCCTCGGAGTACCCCGCCAGCTCAACCACCTCCATTCGGTCCAGCAGCGCCGACGGAATCGTGCTCGTATCGTTGGCCGTGGCGATGAAAAAAACGCCCGACAGGTCGAACGGGATACCGAGGAAATGGTCCGTAAAGGCCGCATTCTGCTCCGGGTCCAGCACTTCCAGCAGGGCCGAAGCCGGGTCGCCACGAAAATCACTGCCCACCTTATCGATCTCATCGAGCATGAACACCGGATTATTGGCCCCGGCTGTCTTGAGTCCCTGGATTATCCGGCCGGGCATGGCACCCACATAAGTCCGGCGATGGCCACGGATTTCAGCCTCGTCCCGAACACCGCCCACACTGATCCGGTGGAACTTTCGGCCCATCGCCCGGGCGATCGACTTACCGAGCGAGGTTTTCCCGACTCCCGGCGGTCCGACGAAGCAGAGTATCTGTCCGCGAAGGCTCTTTTTCAGCTTCAGGACGCCCAGATGCTCGACAATCCGCTGCTTGATCTTCTCCAGATCATAATGGTCTTCATTCAGTACCGTGCGGGCCTTGGTGATATCGATCTCGTCGGCGGATGCCTTCGCCCATGGCAGTTCGCACAGGCAGTCGAGGTAGTTCTTGATGATGGATGACTCGGCCGAATCGGAATGCATCTGGTCGAGCCGCTTGAGCTGCTTGCGTGCCTCAGCCTCGGCATAGGCAGGCAGCTTTGCCTCAGTGATCTTTTTTTCGTAATCGTTCACATCGGGCGAACGCGCGTCCTGTTCGCCCAGTTCGCTCCTGATGGCCCGGAGCTGCTCGCGCAGGTGAAACTCCCGCTGGGAGCGCCCAAACTCCTCGCGTGCGCGGTTCTGTATCTCGGCACGGATCGTGAGCACCTGTGCCTCGTGCGTCAGCACGGCCATCAGGGCTTCCAGCCGGTCAATCGGGTCTGCTGCCTCCAGTATCCTTTGTGCATCGGCTACCGGCAGGTAAAGGTTTGAGGCAACCGCGTCAGCAAGCGCTCCCGGCGTTTCGAGATGCTCAAGCGATGATACCAGCTCCGGGCTTACGCTCCGTCCAAGCTGCGAAATCCTTTCCAGTGTTTCGCGTACCGCGAGAGCCAGCGCATCGGCCCGGAGACGTGCTGCCTGCGTCAGTTGCGGGGAATGCAGCACTGCAACGCGCACCCGTGCCGTCGGGCCCTCGGGATGCCACTTTTCGATACGCCCGCGCTCCAAGCCCCGGACAAGCAGCTTGACGCGGCTATCGGCCAGCGGGACGATCCGCACGATCTGTATCAGCGTACCGGTGTCGTACACGTCTTCACGGGCCGGATGCTCCCGCTCGGCGTTCTTCTGGCAGACGGCGAAGATGCTCCGCTGGGACTCCAGCGCCTGCTCCGCAAGATCGACCGCCCATGGCGACGAGACAAACAGGGATACCGTCGCTTCAGGAAATACGACCATGTCCCTGACGGGAAGCGCGACGGTGGTGACGGTTTCCTTCTGCATATCGACGGCGGCCTCCGCTTGGATTCCTTTCGGCAGGCTGGTGCGGCGTGGGACCGGCACTAGCGGGCAAGCAGGACGAACTCCCGGCCGCGGGCCTCAAGCAGGACCAGCGGCAGGTCGGCCCGGCCATCCGGGTAAAACCGGATCCGGCCGCCAAGAGCAGAGTACCCACCGGGGGAGAGCAGACGCAAGGCCAAGCCCGTACGCGAAGGAATACCGAGCTGGCTGGATGCATCGACGATAAGACCGATGGCGTCATAGGCGCGAGCCTCGAACATCCCTGGCGGCCGGTCATCAGGTGCCGGAGAAGCGGCTGACGGCGGGCCGGCTGGCGTTCCGCCTGCTCCGGACGACGGTTTCACTGGCGGATCCAGAGGCGTAAACGCCCTGATAAACGCGGCAGCATCCGGATGCTCCAGTGCCGGGTGGAATCCATCCACGATAATCGCGCCATCTGCCTGTCCACCAGCCCGGAGGAACAGTTCTGGGTCGTTCCATTCGGAAAATCCGTAAAGCTGTGCGCCACGCACATCACGGAAGGTAATCTGTGGGAGGATAAGACCCACCCGCTGGGCCATGCCAGCGATAAACAGCGCGTCGTAGTCCACAACAGGCGGCAATTCCGGACGGGGTTTCAGCTTCATGTCCTCACGGCCGCTTACCTTCAGCCAGTGACGTTCGATCTCGTCCATTTTTCTGGGCGAATACGGGGTCCATCCCTTCAGGGACTTGTTGCGCTGCGCCTCATAACGCCGGGCGTCGGCCCACTGGAGTCCGGCAAGCCGGTAAAGCGGTGCCTTAAAGTCGGCGGCCCGCGTGTCGTACTTTTCAGCCCCGGTGAGGCGGCCACCAAACCGTTCCACCTCATCGACATAATGGCTGAACAACGCCTGGCCCAGCGGTGTATCGGGATACAGAGCCGCGAAATTCTTCAGCCCCAGGCTGCCGCGCGCATGGGCAACGATGGCTGACACCTGTTCATTTGCAGTTGGAATCATCCGGAAAACGAAACTTCCCGCACCGGGAAGGTCGTCGGCTGGTGACAACGCGAAAACAGGGATCCCCAGTTCGGCAGCCCGCTGGGCAACCGCCCTGACCTCCGAGCCGCCGACCGGTCCCACCACGGCGACCACCTTTTCGGTGCTGACCAGATCGTTCAGGGCCGCGACTGCCTGTTCGGCCCGTCCACCTGTATCTCTTACAATGATGCGAATCGTGTCTGCACCTGTCTTGCGGGAAGTGCGGGCAACAGCAGCATCAATGGCTTTCCGGGCACGCTCGGCAAAGTAGCCAAGCGCCCCGCGGGCAGACACTGGCAGCAAAACGCCCACCGCCCGGGTATCCACCTCGCTCGCCTGCATCAGGTCGCGGCGGCGGGTTTCCATGAGCCGTGCGCGCTTGTCCTTCGGAAACCGGAGCAGATACCGGTCGATCACATCGAGACTGCCCGCAAGGTTCTTCGACTGGATCCGGAGTTCCAGCAGCCGCTCCAGCAGCGCCGATTCATAAAATGGCGGGAGATTCGGAGCACGAAGCTTCTCTTCGGCCGCCTTTTCGTCTTCGATGCGCCTGATGTCATCGATCAGCAGCAGCTCAAGAGCAGTACGCTCGGTTCCCGGAACCAGGACCTGCCAGAGCCGAAGCCGGTCGAGCCGCGCCTCGTCTTCCTGCCCCAGCGCCTCGTAAGCAGCTGCCCGCCGCCGGTAAAGCGTCATCCGCTGTTCCGGATCCAGGTCGATCCACTCGATTGGTTCCAGAATACCGGGGATATCGCCGAAGCGCCCAAGCCGCCGGTAAACGCCCGACAGGTTCAGGCGAGCCTCTACTGAACGGGAAGCCTCGCCCGCCATCCTTACCGCCTGTTCGTAGGCAGCAGCCGACAGTTCATACCGTTCCTGGTGTTCGAGGATGATTCCCCGCTCCAAATGGGCCCGGGGTGCAGCCGCCGAGGCCGGATGGCTCTGAATGAACTTCTGCAGGTGTTCGAGTGCCCATTCATGATCCCCCCGGCGAATCGCATCATCAGCCTCCCGGAAGAGCTGTGCCTCATCGGGCGGCAGCTCCGCTACATCTGCCTGGGGTTCTTCGGGCCGGGCAGGAACTGTGGCCAGCATCAGGATCGCTGCAGCGACGGCGAAAAGATGCCTTGTCTGGTGACAGGAAATACTCATGTACCTTTCCTGATAATCTTTCCGGTAAGGCGTAGACAACAGTCCCTCTGGCTGGCAACGCTGTAGCCATCATGTCTCGTCGCCAGCCCAGCCGAGGCCACGCCATCGCCACCCGGCTCCGAACGGAGTTCCGGCGATGGGCCCGCGGGCTGTCGCCTGAGGGAATCCTCTACCTCCAGTCACTGTCAGACTACCGGATTGCCGGTGGCAACCATGTCGAAATGCTGGTGGATGGCACGCGGGCCATTCCGGCAATGATCGAAACGGTGCGCGCCGCCCGCCGCCGGATCCTGTATGAAACCTATATTCACCGGAACGATGCCACCGGGCGGGCCTTCGCGGATGCACTCCGCGAAGCGGCCCTCCGGGGCGTCGAGGTGTTCGTCATTTACGATGATTTTGGATCTAACGAGGCGCGCGAGCTTCTGGACGGGCTCGTCACAGTGGGTGCACATGTACTGCCATTTCATCCGGTAACTCTGCTCCAGTCGTTCCGTAAACTGAACGCCCGCAACCACCGGAAAATCCTCGTGGCAGACAACCGCATCGGCTTTACCGGCGGCTGCAACATCGGCGACGAATACATGGACGCACCGGGACGTCCGGCATTCCGCGACACGCACCTCAGGATTGAGGGGCCAGCGGTACATCAGCTTACGCTCTCCTTCTTCAAATGCTGGTTCGAGCAGACGGGCGAGCGGATCAACCCCATCAGCCCGCCAGTGCCTGCCGAAAGCGGACGAAGCAAGGTGCTGATTACCACTGAAACGCTCCGCCGCGAACGGGCTGCGCTCCGCCGGTCATATATCTTCGCATTCAAGGCAGCCCGTGAGCGGCTTCTGATTACCAACAGCTACTTCGTTCCCGACCGGAAAATCCGGGAGGCGATCATCAGTGCCGCCCGCCGCGGAATCCGGGTGCGGCTTATCATTCCCGGAGTTTCCGACGTGCCGATGACCCGTTTCGCCTCGTGGGGAATCTATGCCGAACTGCTCCGGGCGGGTGTGGAGATTTACGAATACCTGGGCCGGATCCTGCACGCCAAGACCGCCGTAATCGACCAGGGACTGGTGATTTGCGGTTCGACAAACCTCGACCACAGGAGCTTCCTTCACAACCAGGAACTTCAGGCGATGGTGTTCGACACGGGTGTAGCAGAACAGTTCGCCCTGCAGTTTGAACAGGATCTCCGCGATTCGGATCAGCTCACCCCAGAGGAATATGAACAGTGGCCATGGTGGAAACGTCTGCTTGGCCGCTTTGCCTGGTCGCTGCGGCGGCTCATGTGATCACATCTCAATAAGTAGATGTCCATCAATGATACTCGTCATGGTGATTTGAGTCGCTACAAGGACAATAAGGGGCATGAATGGCCTCTTCCGCACCTTGCTTTCGGGCATGCGGGGGGTATGATTGCCGCGTGTCCCCAGCAGGATGACCAGCGCGAATTATGAGTTTTATACCCATCGTCGTTGAACAGACGAACCGCGGCGAACGCGGATACGATATCTACTCCCGGCTGCTGAAAGACCGGATTGTCGTCCTCGGGACGCCTATTGACGACATCGTGGCGAACCTGATCATCGCCCAGCTCCTCTTTCTGGAGAGCGAAGACCCCGAACGGGACATCTACCTTTATATAAATTCACCTGGCGGACACGTGACGAGCGGGCTCGCCATCTACGACACGATGCAATACATCCGGCCGGACGTCATGACGATCTGCGTCGGACAGGCTGCCAGCATGGGCGCAGTGCTCCTGGCTGCCGGCGCCAAGGGAAAGCGTATTGCACTAAAACACTCCAGAATCATGATTCACCAGCCGATGGGTGGTTTTCAGGGGCAGGCGAGCGACATTCATATCCAGGCAAGGGAAATCCTCCGGATGAAGCAGGAGCTGAACGAAATCCTGTCCAGCCACAGCGGTAAACCTATTGAACAGGTGGAACGGGACACCGACCGGGACTATTTCCTCTCCGCGTCAGAAGCCGTTCAATATGGTATCATTGATCAGGTATGGGACCGCCGTCCTGCGCCTGTGGCGGGCGGCAATGGCGACCGCAAGTCCTGAGAAACCCATGGAGATGACGTGAATAAAGAGACCGACAAGAAAGGCGAAAACCTCACCTGCAGCTTCTGCGGCAAGAGCCAGCGTGAAGTGAAGAAACTCATCGCCGGTCCTAACGTCTACATCTGTGACGAGTGCATCGAGCTCTGCAACGACATCATCGCCGAGGAAACCGAGAATGAACGTGCGGGACGGCTGAAGAAGAAGCAGCTTCCGCTCCCCAGCGAAATCAAGCGGGTTCTGGACGACTATGTGATCGGACAGGAACGTGCCAAGAAGATCCTGTCGGTCGCCGTCCACAACCACTACAAGCGCATCTATTCCAAGGTGGGTGCCGGCGACGTCGAACTCCAGAAGTCGAATATCCTCCTGATTGGCCCTACCGGCAGCGGCAAGACGCTGCTTGCCCAGACGCTTGCACGGATCATTGACGTGCCATTCGCCACGGCCGATGCAACGACGCTCACCGAGGCGGGCTACGTCGGCGAGGATGTCGAAAACATCATCCTCAACCTGTACAACAACGCCGGGCAGGACGTGGAGCGCACGATCCGGGGGATCGTCTATATCGACGAGATCGACAAGATTGCACGCAAGGGTGAAAACCCGTCTATTACCCGTGACGTTTCGGGCGAAGGCGTACAACAGGCCCTCCTCAAGATTCTCGAAGGCACGCTCGCCAACGTTCCGCCCAAAGGCGGCCGCAAGCACCCCCAGCAGGATTTCCTCCAGATCAACACGACGAATATCCTGTTCATCTGTGGCGGCGCGTTCCACGGCCTCGATGACATTATAGAAAAACGGGTCGCCAACAAGGGCATCGGGTTTGCCAGCGACGTCCGCAGCCGCAAGGAACGGCGTGACCTCGGACAAACCCTTCAGCAGGTGGAAACCGAAGACCTGCTCAAGTTCGGCATGATCCCCGAGTTCATAGGACGGCTGCCCATCGTGGCCACCCTGCACGAACTCGACCCCGCTGCGCTGGTGGACATCCTTACCAAGCCCCGCAACGCCATCGTCAAGCAGTACAAAAAACTGTTTGAGATGGAAGGCGTCAAGCTCAAGTTCACCGATGGCGCCCTGAGCGCCGTCGCCGAAGACGCCATCCGGAAGAAGTCGGGTGCCCGCGGCCTTCGTGCAATCCTCGAGAACGTGATGCTCGATATCATGTACGAAATCCCCTCCCGCAAGGACATCCGTGAAGTCCTCATCAGCGAGGACGTGGTGCTGAAAAAGGAAGACCCCCTCGTCGTGCTCCAGAAGGAAACGGCCTGAGGCGATATCCTTTACGATGTTCCCGGCGTCTGCCTGAGGGCTCCGGGGCGGCAGACAGGTGACGACGCATGTTTTTCAAGACCGATTCCGCTGACGGCAAGAAGAAGGACGATCCATCGAAGGACGGCTCCGAGGGCGGCCAGAAATGGCCGTTACTGCCGCTACGCGACATCATAGTCTTCCCCTATTCGGTCATTCCGCTTTATGTCGGCCGGGAAAAATCCATAGCCGCACTTGAGGAAGCCATGAAAGGCGACCGGATGATCGTCATGGCCGCCCAGCGCGTGGCCAAGACCAACGATCCCTCACCGGAGGACATTCACAGTATCGGCACGCTCTCCCACGTACTCCAGCTCCTTCGTACGCCGGACCGCACCGTGAAGGTTCTCGTCGAGGGCCGCCGCCGCATCCGGATAAGCCGTTTCCTGGAAAATCCCCGGTTTTTCGAGGTGCAGGCTGAACCGCTCGACGAGATCCCCGCCATGCCGGAAAACGAACTGCGCGCCCTGTGCCGCAGCGTCGTGAGCACGTTCGAGACCTACGTGAAGATTTCCAAGCGCGTGCAGGCCGAGACCGTGCTCCAGGTGAGCCAGATCGATGAGCCGGCACGGCTTGCCGATACCGTAGTCCAGCATCTTCAGATCAAGCTGCCCGACCGGCAGGGACTGCTGGAACTGATCGATCCATCGGTCCGTCTCCAGAAGATTCTCGAACTGATGACGAGCGAGGTCGAGATCGTCCAGCTGGAACGCAAGATCAAGTCCAACGTCAAGAAGTCGATGGAACGCTCGCAGCGCGACTACTACCTGAATGAGCAGATGCGGGCGATCCAGAAAGAACTGGGCGACCGCGACGAGTTCAAGAACGAGTTCGCTGAACTGGACGAGAAGATCAAGGCCAAGGAACCGTTCCTTTCCGAGGAGGCTTTCAAGAAAGCCACCAAGGAGCTGAAAAAGCTCAAGATGATGTCGCCCATGTCTGCCGAGGCGACCGTTGTCCGTTCCTATATTGACTGGATTCTCTCGCTTCCCTGGAAGGAAACGACTGAAGACAAGATTGACCTCAAGGAAGCGGCGCGTATCCTCGACGAGGACCATTACGGCCTCGAGAAGGTGAAGGACCGGATACTGGAGTACCTCGCCGTACTTCAGCTTGTGAAGAAGATCCGCGGGCCGATCCTGTGCCTCGTGGGCCCACCGGGTGTCGGCAAGACCTCGCTTGGCCGGTCCATCGCCCGGTCCATGAACCGCAAGTTCGTCCGCATCAGCCTGGGCGGCGTACGCGACGAGGCAGAGATCCGGGGGCATCGCCGGACCTACATCGGCGCCATGCCGGGCAAGATCGTCCAGTCCATCAAGAAGGCCGGAGCATCGAACCCCGTGTTCCTGCTGGACGAGATAGAGAAGATGTCATCAGATTTCCGTGGCGATCCGGCATCGGCCATGCTCGAAGTGCTCGACCCTGAGCAGAACAATACCTTCAACGACCACTATCTTGATCTCGATTACGATCTCTCCAACGTGCTGTTCATCGCCACGGCCAACTCACTCCAGTCGATTCCGCCGCCGCTGCTGGACCGCATGGAAGTGATCCGCATCCCCGGCTATACCGAGCAGGAAAAACTCGAAATTGCCCGTTCACATCTTCTCAGCAAGCAGCTTGAAGCGAACGGGCTCGCCGCCGACCGCGTGGAGTTCTCGCAGGCGGCCATAGCCGAGATCATCCGTTACTACACACGCGAGGCGGGTGTCCGGAGCCTGGAACGGGAAATTGGCTCCATCTGCCGGAAAGTGGCCCGGAAGCTCGTCGAAGATCCTGCCCTGGACAAGGTGAAGGTGACGCCGGCCCAGGTGGAAAAGTTCCTTGGGGTTCGGAAGTTCCGCTATGGCCGCGCCGAGCTGGAAAACCAGATTGGCCTGACAACGGGACTTGCCTGGACTGAGGTCGGCGGCGAACTCCTGCAGATCGAGGTTTCCACCGTGCCCGGGAAGGGCAAGATCACCATCACCGGCAAGCTGGGCGAGGTGATGCAGGAATCGGCGCAGGCGGCGCTGTCGTTTGTAAAAAGCCGGTCAGCTTGGCTCGGTGTCACTGACGAAGAGATCGCCAAGACCGATACTCACGTCCACGTGCCTGAAGGCGCCACACCCAAGGATGGCCCATCGGCTGGCATCGCGCTGGCAACTTCCCTGGCCTCGGCCTTTTCGCGGATTCCGGTACGGGCTGACATCGCCATGACCGGGGAAATCACCCTGCGGGGCCGGGTTCTTCCCATCGGCGGCCTCAAGGAGAAAATCCTTGCTGCTCACCGCGGAGGCCTCAAGACCGTGCTGATTCCGAAGGAAAACGAGAAGGATCTTGGCGAAATACCGAAGCCTATCCTGAAAGCCCTCGAGATTATCCCCGTAGAGACGATGGATGAGGTGCTGACCCATGCCTTCGTGGAGCAACCCAAGCCGTTCATCAAGGGTTCCGATTCGGTCCCAGAGGCTGCGCCCGTCGAGACCCCAGCGAAAGACGGCGAAGAAGAGGAAGTCGTCCATTAGGGACGCCGGAGTCACATCCCGCCCGGTCCCTGGCGCATCATGCGCATCATGTCGGCCGGTCCCATCTTGCTGAACTGCTTCATCATCTTTTTCATTTGAACAAAGTTCTTGAGAAGCTTGTTCACCTCGTTGACGTTCGTCCCGCTCCCGGCGGCAATACGCTTGCGCCGGTTCCCGTTGATGATCGTATGGTCATTCCGTTCCTGGATCGTCATGGAGTTGATGATTGCCATGGTCTTCTTCAGTTCCGCCTCAGCACCCTGAAGCTGCTTCGCCTGCTTGAACATGCCGCCCAGGCCCGGAATCATTCCTACCAGCGACGAAAAGCTCCCCATCCGGTTCATCTGGACCATCGCCTCGCGGAAATCATCCAGGTTGAACTCGTTGGTAAAGAGTTTCTTTTCGATCCGTTGCGCTGCCTGCTGGTCAATGGCCCTTTGAGCCTTCTCGGCAAGCGTCTGGAGATCACCCATGCCAAGAATACGCTGGGCGATGCGGTTCGGATGAAACGGCTGGAGTGCATCGAGTTTTTCCCCGACACCGACGAATTTGACCGGAGTGCCAGTCACGGATTTGATGGAGAGCGCCGCTCCGCCACGGGCATCGCCGTCCATCTTGGTGAGAATCACACCATCCAGATCCAGGCGGTCATGAAACTCCTTGACGACGTTTACTGCTTCCTGCCCCGTCATGGCATCGGCGACGAACAGGATTTCATGAGGCTTCAGGACTTCCTGAAGCCGGTCGAGCTCCTGCATCAGCTCATCATCGATTTGCAGACGGCCGGCCGTATCGACCAGCACCGTGTCATAACCCTGCCGCTGTGCCTCCTCGACGGCCTTCTGCGCTTCGGCCACCGGGTCAGCCCCGGTTGCCGGAGTGTCGTGAACGGGTACTCCGAGCTGGCGGCCAAGGGTCTTGAGCTGTTCAACCGCTGCCGGACGGTAAACGTCGGCCGGGACCAGATAGGGCTTGCGTCCCAGATCGTCCCGAAGATGCCTTGCCAGCTTACCAGTGGAGGTCGTCTTGCCCGATCCCTGAAGACCGACCATCAGGATGATCGCTGGCGGTGCAACCCGGATGTTCAGTTCCGGGTCTCCCCCCCCCAGCAGCCCCACCAATTCGTCAAAAACCAGCTTGAGAAACATTTCCGACGGCTGGATACCGGCCGGAACCTCGGTACCGAGGGATTTTTCCCGCAACCGCTTGACCAGATCACGAACGACGTGAAAATTGACGTCAGCCTCCAGCAGGCTTGTCCGGACCTGCCCGAGTACCTCATCGATGTTTTTCTCGGACAGGCGGGTCTTGCCCGTCAAAGAGCGGATCGCGCCAGTTAGCCGGTCACTCAGGGAATCGAACATGAAACGGTCCTTCGCCACGGGTTTCAGCTATCAATTCCGTGGCGGTCTATTCATGCCAGAGAGAAGGCGAACTGGCAACCGGGCCCTTTTCGCAACCCTCGTTTTGCTGGCCTCGGGAGGCTGCTTCTACGCAGCTGACCAGGGCCGGAAACTGGAAGAGAAACTTCTCCGCTTTGAGCACGACCGCGTTGACATGGGCACCGTGGACAAACGTCTTGTCCAGCTTGAAGAACGGGATCGACAGTTCCGTGAGGATATCGACAGCATTCGTAAGTCGCTTGATGAAGCGCTCCAGGCGCTCGAACTGGTCCGCCAGACCCAGGAAAGCGGCATGATGGAACGTTCGGTGCTTGAAAACCGGGTCCAGCAGCTCGAAGACCGCCTCAAGGCCAAGCAGGCGCAGATCGCGGCATTGGAACAAAAAACCGGCCTCACGAAAAGTCCGGCACAGAAAGACGCCAGCCGCATCGGTGTCAGCCTGACCCCCTCTGCCCCTCCTGTTCCCGAGGGCAGCGACGCCTTCCCGGTCATTCTGGACTATATCCAGGCTGGTGATTGGGTGAAGGCCCGTGGCGGTGTAGATGCGGTTCTCAACCGCAACCCGAGTCCCCGTGAACGGGCCCAGGCCCTGCTCCTGCTCGGCCATATCCACTACCGGCAGAAGGCATACAGCGATGCGATCCTGGTCTTCGACGACATCACCAAGCGGTATCCCGATTTCCCCGAGGCCGCCGAGGCACTCTACTACGAGGCAAAATCATTCGCTGAAAAGGGTAATCGCGACACTGCCAACGCGTTTCTCAAGAAACTCATCAAGCGTTATCCGGATTCGCCATTCCGGGCCAAGGCCCAGGCTGATCTGAAATAGTCCGGACTGTCACTTGAAAATCCTCGGCATCGAAACTTCCTGCGACGAAACAGCGGTCGCCCTGCTCAATGACGGCCATGTGGTGTCATCGCTGGTTTATTCCCAGATCCGAGATCATGCACAGTATGGCGGCGTTGTTCCGGAACTGGCTGCGAGAAAACACCTCGAGATCCTGCCCGCACTTTACGGGAAACTCCGGCGGGAAACCGGTCTTGATCCGGCCAGCCTCGACGCCATCGCCGCCACAGCCGGGCCGGGTCTGGCTGGCTGCCTTCATGTAGGGCTCAACTTTGCCAAAGGACTTTCTTTCGCCACTGACGTTCCGCTTTACGGAATCAATCACCTCGAAGGGCACCTTGCCTCCATTGAACTCGCCCCCGGTGCGCCTCCTGCTCCCTGTATTGCACTGCTGGTCTCGGGTGGCCATACGAGCCTGTACGTTATCGAAGCGCCCGGAATGTGCCGGCAGATCGGCGCAACCCGCGACGATGCCGCCGGTGAAGCATTCGACAAGTGTGCCAAGGTGCTGGGGCTCGGATATCCGGGAGGTCCGGCCATCGACCTCGCCGCACGGAGCGGCGACGCTTCTGTTTTCCCGTTGCCCGTCCCCCGGATTACCGGGAGCCCCTATGACCTCTCGTTTTCAGGTCTCAAGACGGCGCTCCTGTACAAACACCGGGATGTGACACATGGCGGGGAAAAGCCGCTCACGGAAACCGGTACTGCCCATTTTGCCGCTTCACTTCAGCAAAGCGTGGTCAAAGCGCTGCTCAGCCGCTGCGAAAGGGCGGCCAAGGCATTCGGCATTCCTGCCATCGTGGTGGCTGGGGGCGTAGCGGCAAACTCCTGTTTGCGTGCCGAAGCGGAAAAACTCACGAAAAAGGGGCTGACGTTCTTCTTCCCGCCGCTCAGCTTCTGCACCGATAATGCGGCAATGATCGCCCGTGCCGCCCATGGCCGTATCCAACGGGGAGAAAAACCCGACGGCCTGGCCATCAGTGCCCGCTCCCGCTGGCCGGTTGCCGACACTCTCCCCGCCGGGTCGGAAATCCCTGCCCGGAAGAAGCCCAGGACGGGGAGGTAATCGGCCCATGCCGGCTGCGACGACATTCAGGCCGTCAAAAAAACTCGGCCAGAATTTTCTCATCGACCGCAACATCAGCCGCAAGATTGCCGCGCTCGCATCAGAGAACCTCCCTGCCGGCTCCACGATCATCGAGATCGGTCCCGGAGATGGCGCGCTCACGCGGGAACTTCTCGCGCATGGCATGAGGGTCAAGACGGTAGAGGTAGACCACCGGCTGGCTGAACGGCTCCCTCAAATCCTCCCGAACCCGGCCCTTTCGATTGTCCGGGCCGATGCACTGGATATCGACTGGGAGACATTTTTTGCCGATAGTGGCGCCTGCCGGATCGCGGCCAACCTGCCCTACTCCATTTCGACGGAAATCCTGTTCAGGCTGGTCGAATCGGCCCGCCGATGGGAATTGGCGGTACTGATGCTCCAGAACGAGGTGGCAGCACGACTTGCTGCCCGTCCATCAACGAAAGAATATGGAGCGCTCTCGGTGGCCATGCAGCTCCAGTGTGCCGTAAAAAAGGAGTTTCTGGTTCCGCCGCAGGCGTTCCGGCCAGTGCCCAAGGTCCAGTCGGCTGTGGTCAGTCTCCGGCCGCTTCCCTCAGCCGTGGAGGGCCATGAGGCCCGGCAGCGCAGCCGGGTGGTACGGGCGGCCTTCGCCTACCGGCGCAAGACCATCAGCAACTCGCTGCAACGGGGGCTTGGCGCAGGCTCGACGGAAACCGCAAAACTGCTGGAAACGGCCGGGCTGGACCCGAAATCGCGGGCCGAATCACACCCGCCTGCGGCGTTTATTCGTCTCGACGCAGCGTGGAAACAGCTTCCTCGTCAAACAGCGACCGCTGACCCGGGATCTCTTCCTCGTATTTCTTCAGAATCAGACTAATCCCTTGGCGGATATATTCCGCCATTGGCACCTTGGTACGCTGGGACAGGGCCTTCAGCTGCTCTTCCTGGTCCCGGGTGATGTAGATGGTCGTGACGACCTTGTTCGAGGCCATGACAAAACGGTCCCTCGGCCGGGATGTGCGACAGGGAAACAATATATGGCCATATGGGCCCAAAGGTCAAATCCCCTTTTAATTTCGATAGGTTAGAATCAACCTGCAACCAGAACCCCACAAAATCGTTCCTAACTGACAGGAGCAGAGCGCCTTCGTGGCTGAGCCCCCCATACCCCGCCCTGTGGAACAGCGGGAACCGGTTGAGGATGTCGAGGCACTCTGGGAGCGGCTATCGGGAGTGCTTGCCCGCTACTCGGCAAAACTGCTGGGCAATACCACTGCAGGAGAGGACACCGTTCAGGATGTATTCCGGCGGTATCTGGAAAGCGGTCCCATATTCGAATCGCGCATTCAGCAGGATGCCTGGCTCTGGCGCACAACGCGGAATGCCGTGATCGATAGGCTTAGGAGCCGGAAACGGCAAAAGACCGAATCACTGGATGCAATAATGGATATGGAAAACAAGACAGAAAGCGGTGGATGGGAGCCGACCGATGCCAGCGCGAACCCTGAACGGCATGCATATCTCCGTCAGCGGCTGGCCCGCATCCAGCAGGCGTTTGAAACGCTTTCTGATTCCGACCGCGACCTGTTGTGGCTCGTTGAAGTCGAGGGGTTCACACTCGAACGGCTCGCCAGAATCGTCCGCCGCCCGTCGGCACTGGTGAAAGTCCGTCTCCACCGGGCCCGGAAAAGACTGAAAATGGCAGCCATCGGGATGGGAGCGGAGGGATCATGACCGAGAAAAGAGATAGCCAGCTAGACACCGATATCGCCCGGTTTTTCCAGGAGCAGCGGCATACCGGTTCGACGCCGCTTTCCCGCACACGGCTTGCCGCCGCACGCGCTGCAGCGGCCGAACGTCCCCGGTCATCGCGGTTCATGCTGGGGCCAATAGCTGCTCTGGTAGCGGCTGTCGCCGTACTGTTCGTCACTATCGGTGTACCGGTGTTCCCGCCACAACCCGATGTTCTTCCCGCTCCGTACGCCATAGATGAAACCGCTAGCCCAGCCGAACAGATCGTCTGGACCTGGAATCTGGAAAGTGATCCCGAAAACGGACTTGCAGCACCCGATGAAACTTCTGCCCTCTTCGGACGTCTGGATGAAGAGATCGCCGCCATTGACCTGACGTTGTGGTCGATCTCCGGCGGCGAGAGCGAAAGCTCCGCAGACGACGATACGAATCTGGCCGGCATTGCATGGGTATTCCTTGGCGATGCCTGACGGCCAAACCAGCGGCCTCCTTAATGGCCGGGAGAAAACAGAAAATGATGCACCGTAAACCTGTTCTTTTCACATCCATAATTGCACTTGGCGCGCTCGCACTGGGGGCTATCCACGCACCCGCCCATGCGCGCAGTCATGAGACTTCGATGAAACCGCCAGCAGCCGCATCTGAAAGTGCCCGGCGGCACGGGCGGCACCACCAGTCTGGCTGGCTGGCGCAGCACGAAGACTATTCGGCCCGAATCATGCGTCTTCTGGACCGTCTTGACCTCACGAAAGAGCAGCGCTCCCAGATTCACAAGATTCTCGATGAAACCGAAGACCAGCGCATCCGCATCCGGCGCAAGATGCACGCCGCAGGCGACACCCTGAAGGGGACTGTCCGCAAGGAACTGACCGCTGTGTTCAGCGACAAGCGCAAGGAACAGATCAGCGCGATCCTCGATGACGAAGAGGCCCGCTCCGAAAGCGAACGGCGCGACCGCCGTGGCCCCGGCCGTGAAGCACCTGCCGGTGAGCAAGCAGACAAGGACCGCCCCGGCAAAGAGCACCGCAAGGGCAAGGATATGGGGAAGGCCATGCGTGCTTATAGCCAGCTCCGTGACCGGGTATTCAATGAGGTAAAGATGTCCGATGCCGATGCCGAAAAAATGATCTCCGCCTTTGGCAAGGTCCGAGAGCAGGTGCGCACTCACGGTGAAGGTGTCCGCGAGGAGTTTTCCAGCCTCCGCGAAACGACCCGGAAGCGCATTCTGGAGGTGCTAAAGCCCGAACAGCGCGAGAAGTTCGAAAAGGCCATCAAGGAGATGAAGGACCGCCGTGAACGGGGAGATACTCCACCCGAAAACTGACCCTGTGCTAGAGTAGCGGCATGGAAGTTCCCTGCCCCGCCTGCGGAAAAACCATCTCCGTCACTGAACCGGTCGGCCGCCGCGACACCTGCCAGGTGTGCGGCGCCGACCTTCATGTCTGCCTGCACTGCAGGCACTATGACACCAGTGCCTACAATGAATGCCGAGAGCCCCAGGCTGACCGCGTGGTGGACAAGGACCGGCCAAACTTCTGCGACTGGTTCCATATCCGCACCAGCGGTGATCCCTCTGGAAAAACGGACCCCAAGGCAAAGGCCAAGGCCGCGCTCGAAGGACTGTTCGGCAAGAAATAGGTTCGGTTTACCTTCCCCCGATTGCTTCTATACTCGAAACCGTCATGGCTCCTTACGGTCCACATCAGACGCAATACCGTTTTCAGGGCCCTCCGGGCTGGAGTGCCATCCCCGGCGTCACCCGTATCGTCATCGTCACCATCGCATCGGTCTATCTGCTGTCGCTCGTATCGCCTGCATTAACTGCTTTTCTCATCCTGGACCCGGTGGCCGCGCTCCAGGGATTTCAGGTCTGGCGGCTGCTCACCTTCCCGTTTGTCAACACGTCCATCATTACCACCCTGCTCTATGGCTACATGCTCTGGGTATTTGGAGCCCGCCAGGAACGGATCGATGGCTCGGAACGTTTCGCCTGGTTTCTCTGCTTTTCGGCCCTGTCCGCAGGACTGCTAGGAGCCATCGCAGCCGCCTTCACAGGGAGCCATACAGCAATTGCCGCCGGAGCAGGAGGACTTATTGTCAACTTCCTCATCCTCTGGGCACTGCGCGAACCGGAGCAGGAAATCCTCGCCTTCTTCGTCCTGCCCATCAAGGTGAAATGGCTCGTCATCGTTATCGTGGCGGTCGTCGTGTTCAGCGAGATCGAGCGCCAGTTCTCCCTGGCCCGTATCCTGTATGTCCTCGGGGGGGCTCCGGTCGCCTGGTACTGGGCCCGCGGACGGCACCGCTTCCGCGGGTTCGGCCTGCGGGAACGCTACTACCGGGCCAAACTGAACCGGTTGCGGAAAAGACAGGGCTTCAGAGTGGTAGACAGAAACGATGAGCCCCCGTCCGGGGGCTGGGTAAACTAAACATTTCCGGGCGTATCGTTCCGGCTCACCGAAGCCATCCCGAACTGCCCAAACGCTCTTGAATTCCGCACCCTTGCGCGCGTAGACTCCCCCAAACGCGCCGCACGTTTCCGGCTCACCGGGAAACTGGCTGCCTTCACCAGAAAAAGGCACCGGTATGCGCGTACCGGCGTATTTTAAGGCTATCCAGGGGGCGCATCGGATCTTGAAGACGTGCTGGAACTGCGGTGATTCGATTCCGGACCCGGCTCCCGTCTGCGACACCTGCGGCGCCGAGCAGCCTTCAGCGGACGGTAGTGGCGGCGGCCAGATCAAAACCGGTGACATTCTCGCCCAGCGTTACGAAATCCGTGGAGATATCGGCGAAGGCCTGGTTGGCCACGTTTACCGGGCCCACGACCGTGACGTGGACGCACAGATCGCTCTCCGGATCGTCAATTCCGAATGGCTTAGCGACGAGGGCTCCCGCAAGCAGTTCAAGTCCCTGTTCCGCAAGAGCCGTGACGTACTGCATGCCGGGTGCGTCAAGCTCTATGAAGCGGGAACGGACGGTGCTCGCGCCTATGTCACAATGGAGTTCATCGGCGGCCTGTCGCTACGCAAGCTCCTCGACGTTCGGCTCTCCGAGCGGCGGCCTTTCAAGCTGAGCGAGGTTGAGCCGATTCTTGCGCAGATCGTCTCGGCCTTCGAGGCCGGGCATGCCGCAGGTGTCCCGCATCTGGCGCTGACACCTGCCAACATCCTCATTCAGCCTGAAGGGCTGAAGCTGACCGAGTTTGGCCTCTCGGCCCTGATTCCTCCGGCCAGCCGCCAGGCAGCGGCCGCCCGGCACCGGACAGCGGCTTACGCATCCCCGCAGTTCCTCTCGGGAGAAACGCCTTCTCCCTCGGACGATATCTACAGCCTGGGTGCGGTGCTGTTTGAGATGATCTCGCTGCAAACCCCGGCACCCGGGATTTCGCCCTCGGACGTCATGGAAGAAGTCCCTGACGAGATCGACGATCTTATCGCCGACTGCCTTTCCGAAGACCCCCGGCAGCGGCCCACTACCGCGGGCGAAGTGCTCACTCGCTGGCGAGACGCCCTGCTTGCCGCAGAAAAGGTCGCGGCCCCGCCGACGCCCAAGCCCGTATCGAAGCCGCCAGTGCCAAAGAAGGCCGCCCCCCCACCGCCACCGCCTCCTCCTCCCCCGGCGGAAAGGGCTGCCTCCAAGCCACTAGAACCGCCAAAACCCGCCGAGCCGCCTCCACCGGCAAAAGCAGAGCCGCTGCCCAGGACCGAGCCCGAACCACCGCCACGGCCTCAGACGCCAGCGCCCCAGCCACCACCTCCGGCCCAGGTGCCGCCATCTGCTCCTTCCGCACCGAGACCCGCTGCGCCTCCACCGGCAGCCATACCAGACACTTGGCAGCCACCGGCGGCCAAGAAGGGCCCACCGGTCGCCCTGATTGTGGCAATGGTCGCTATACTGGCCGCGGTGGGCGCCTATTTCGCGCTGAAGGGTGGCGATGAGCCCGTTCCAGTCGCCAGTTCCGAGCCTGTGACCAGCGTGAAAGAAGAAAAGCCCACAGCGCCTCCACCTCCAGCCAAACCTGAACCAGTAAAGGTCGAGGAAACTCCTCCCGCGCCGCCAGCCCCCACCGCATCCGTCTCAATCTCGACGCCTGAACCGGCCGCGAAACCGCCAGTTGAAACCAAACCGGCGAAAGTCGAAACGGCACCCAAGCCACCTCCTCCGCCTGTGCCAAAGCCCGAGCCCAAGGCACCACCGAAAGAGCCGGAAAAGCCCAAGCCTGTTGCTGCCGCCGATCCGCCCCCGCCTGCTCCTTCTGGCAGGTGCCCAGCCGGAATGGCCTTTGTACCGGGCGGCAGTTTCAAGATGGGGTCGGCGGCGGACGACAGCGCCCGTGATTTTGCCGAAAAGACACTGGTTCCGACTGGTGTGCCGGATTTCTGCATCGACAAATATGAATCGCCCAACCAGGAAGGCTCCCAGCCCCGGGCCAACGTGACCTGGAACGACGCAAAGTCTGCCTGCGAGAGCGAGGGCAAGCGCCTCTGTTCCGAAGCTGAATGGGAAAAGGCCTGCAAGGGGCCCAAGGAAACCCGCTACCCGTACGGCGACCTGTTCAATCCCCGCGCCTGCAATACCCGCGACCAGTCCGGCGCAGACCGTCCGCTGGCCCCGGCCGGTCGATTCAACCAGTGTACCAATCCTTACGGGGCCTTCGATCTGTCAGGCAATCTGAGAGAGTGGACATCAACCGCCTGGTCGGAACAGAGTGGTGACAAGGTGGTGCGCGGCGGTTCCCATGCCCGGCCCGACTGGGCGACCCGCTGTGCCTACCGTGAGAGTTTCCAGCCCTCGACCCGGGATCCACAGATCGGATACCGGTGCTGCAAGTAAAGGGACCCGGCCCATGCGCCACATCCGCCATTTTGCCGCTCTTGGCACGTTAACCGCCCTGTTTGTTCTCCTCGTGTTACCTGGAATAACCCGAGCACAGGAACCCGTAAGGGTGCTCTACTCCGACGCCGATTCGCAGATGCTGGCTCTTATCGAGGGGTTCAAAAAGGGCATGGCCCTCATCCGTCCCATCGAACTGGTGGAGCTGCCATCCGAACGCGAAACGCTCCGCAAGCAGCTCCAGGAGCTAAACAAGGCAAAACCTGCCCTTGTCGTGGCTCTGGGCACCCGGGCCGCAATGGTCGCCCGGGAGCTGCTCACCGATACACCAGTGCTCTTTACCTATGCCGTGGATACCCAGACCACCCAGCTCAGGGGACCCAGAATGCGCGGCATCAACTACACGATTCGTGCCCAGGAACAGATCGCCATGCTCCGCAAGATCTATCCCGGCATGCGGCGGGTGGGCGTCGTCTACAATCCCAGCAACTCCGGGTTTGAAGTGAACTGGATGGAAGAGGCCGCCCGTGAGGCTGGCGTCGCCATGTTCAAGTTCAAGGTGGACGTCGATCAGGATGTCGAGCGCGCACTCGCAAACCTCGCAGGCAAGGTGGAGATGCTCTGGGTTCCCGATGACCCGATGATCCTGAAGTCTGACAACCTGCGTGAACTGTTGAGATTCTCGCTCCGGGAAAGCACGCCGCTATATACCTTCAACCCGGTCCATGTGAATGCCGGAGCTTCCATCTCGCTGTCCCCATCCGGCCATGCAGCCGGACTCCAGCTTGCAGAAATGGCCAGTCGGGTACTGCTTGGCAGTCCCATTGAGCAGTTACCCATGGAATGGCCCAAAAACTACGAACTGGGAATCAACCTCGCCATCCTGAAGCGGATTGGCCGGCTGGAAGATGTCGCAGTAAATGCGCTCGTATTCGCTGCCGAGGAAAAACACGACGTGAAAGTCGTGCGCTAACCCGCCAGCCTCTCGCCGTACAGCTTCCGGTAGTAGTCCCGGTAGGGGCCATGAATGATTGCCTCCCACCATGCACGGTTATCCACGTACCAGCGAACCGTCTGCTCAAACGCTCCGCCAAAATCAGCCTGAGGCTCCCATGCGAGTTCTTCCCGCGCACGGGTGGCGTCAATGGCATATCGCAGATCATGTGCCGCCCGGTCTGTGACGAACCGGATCAGTGACCTGGGTTTCTGGAGAATGTCGAGAATGCGCTCCACCAGTTCCAGATTCCGGCGTTCATTGTGTGCACCAAGATTATAGATCGCCCCGGCCCGGCCACGGAACAGCGCTGCAACAATCCCGCGGGCATGGTCACGGGCATGTATCCAGTCCCGGATATTTCGTCCATCCCCATACACAGGCAGGGGCTGATCATTGAGGGCATTGATCGTCATCAGCGGGATCATCTTCTCGGGAAACTGGTAAGGGCCGTAATTGTTCGATGAACGGGTCACCACCACGTCCATCCCGAAACTCTTGGCGAAACTCAGCGCTGCCAGATCAGAAGCTGCCTTGCTCGCCGCATAGGGACTAGTGGGATCCAGCGGTGTCGTCTCCCGGAAACGGGATGCGCTGTCATCCGGCAGGGAGCCGTACACCTCGTCAGTCGAGACCATCACGAATCGCCGGACCTTGTGGCGGCGGGCAGCGTCAAGCATTACGGCCGTGCCCATCACATTCGTCCGGAAGAACGCCTCCGGCCCCATCAGCGAACGGTCCACATGGCTTTCGGCTGCCAGATGCAGCACGGCATCGAACTGGCCATGCCGGAAAATATTGTCCATCCGGGCGGCATCGCAGATATCGGCATGAATCAGGCGGTAGCGGGTGTCACCTTCCAGATCGGCCAGGTTCGAACGGTTCCCGGCGTATGTCAGGGCATCCAGGTTCGCAATAAACTCAAGCCCCGGGACCAGGTTTTCTTCCGTCAGCACACGAATCAGGTTCGAGCCGATGAAACCACAGCCACCTGTGACCAGAATGTTGGCAAACCTTGTATCGTCTGTTGTCTCAGCCACCGGCAAGCCTCCCGCCATAGCTACCAGAAGGGGCACCCACCGTAGCACAGCGGCCTGTCGGGGCAACCATCCTACTTCTTCGAGGCGGGCCGCGTGATCCGGTAGGCAAGACGGGCGATAACACCTTGCGGAACCACAGCGGCAAGTGCGGCACCAATCTTGTTCAACGTGCCGGGAACACCGAACGTCGCGCCAGCATCAAGCTGCTCAACGGCATAACGGGCCACTTCCTTGGGCCCCTGCATCAGGCCCGGCGGCAGTGCGCTGTGGTTCGCTCCCTGCACGTCAAGAAACTCCGTCTGGGTAACCCCGGGACAAATGCACAATATCTGGATGCCGTTCCGGCCATATTCGGCATCCAGCGAGCGCGAAAAGGATACCACAAAAGCCTTCGTCGCACTGTAGGTGGCCATGCCAGCCATCGGCATCAGCCCTGCCATCGAGGCGACATTCATGACAAAACCCTTGCGAGCACTCTTGAACCGGGGGATATAAAGGTGCGTGAGACGCGTCAGCGCACGAACGTTCAGGGTGATCATCTGGTCTTCGGTTGAAGCGTCGATCGTATCGAACTCGCCGATCGTCCCAAAGCCGGCATTGTTGACAAGCCCTGTTACGCTAATCCCGCGCCCATCGAGGATCCCCGGGAGCCTGTCAATGGAAGCCATGTCGGTCAGATCCAGCGCTACCGGAACGGCATTGACGCCATGCCTCTGCTTGAGTTCGGTAGCCAGTTCTTCCAGAAGCTTCTGCGTGCGTGCCACCAGAACGAGATCATGCTTCCGCCTGGCCAGCTCTCTGGCGATCTCCTTCCCAATTCCTTTCGATGCACCTGTAACAATGACATGAGGCATGGTGTCCGCTCCTCTCCTCTTGTCCTCTTCCCATCATCGCCCGCCATGTGGATTGTGTAAACAGGCACCTGTCATATCCGACAATGAAAAAGGGCGTCTCAATAGAGACGCCCTTTTCCGGCTGAACCGGTTTCAACTTCAGTCGAATGCACCCTGGGTCACCCGGGACTCGGTGCTGATCTTGTCCATATCCTTGACGAGACCGATCTCCCGGTATTTACCCGCCGTGCGCTCGGTAATGAGGCCGAGCTTCTTCAGGTGCGGAATCACGGCGTGGGTATACATGAGCGACTTCGCCTCGATGGCATCCTTGCTGTGGTACAGCACCGGTGTCACGGCCGAGGCGTTAATGCCATATTTGGGGCCCAGCTCCGACAGGGGTCCATGATACTGGCCGGCATTCAGGCATTCCAGAATGCCGAAAGCCCAGTCCTCAAGTTCAGCTTTCAGTTCCGGCGAAGTCTCCGCCGACTCCATCGTCATTTTCATGCTGATGATACCGAAAGCTGCATGACGGGACTCGTCCAGCCGGACGCGCTTCAGCATCTCTTTCAGGAAGGGGATATCCGTTCCATCCTCCAGCATGCCCATGATGCCGAGAGCCATTCCCTCGAACAGGGTCTGCATGCCGAGAGTCTTTTTCTGCCATGAATCGGCCTTGAGCAGTTCCTCGAGCAGAAACTTGATGTTGGGATCGACGGGATAGATCTTTCCCACCTTTCTCTGAAGGAACTTGGCGAAAGCCTCAATATGGCGAACTTCATCGAAAGTCTGCGCGCCAGCGTAGAACTTCATGTCGATGTCGGGGCAGGTATTGGTAAGCTGGCCGCATATCTGGAGCGCTGCCTGCTCTCCATGAAGAAGCTGGGAGCAGATATAGGCCATGTTTTCCCAGGCAGCCTCGCGCTGCTGTGCTTCACTGGCACCGCCCAGCTTGAGAAGCTGGCAGATGACCGAATACTTCGGGTCCATGCCCCAGTGGGCGGCGGGATCTATGCTGATTTTCCAGTCGAGATCGGTTTCCGCATTCCACTGGCGGACCTTGCTGATCTCGTATAACCGGCGAAGTTCCTCCGCCTCCCCCACGTAGTCCCAGTCCCATGAAACCTCCAGCGGCGCATCAAAGTCGAGCTGGGAGCGCATCCGCTTGATCTCCGTCTGGTCGTTCCATTCGATACCGGCGAACTTGCCATACATCTTGCGGTGTTCAGGATTGAGCAGTTCCATAATGGGTCTCCTTGGGTGGGTTAACTGTCCTTCGCTCCCGGCCCGTATCCGAGTCCGTGGCGGAGGAAATTCTTCATTTCGGTCTTGCGCGCCTCCACGCGGCGGGGCTCAAAAATGTCGCCCCCCAGCATGTCCTTCCCGAATTCGCCCGAGGCGAAATGGAATATCGTTGCGCCAATCAGTGTCTGCACGAAGTGCCCGACCGGCTGCTGGCGGAAGGCACCCTGCTCGATTCCGGTTTTCATCAGCACAATCACGCGCTGGATGATCAGCCGCATGTAAAGTCCGTGACGCCGGGCCAGTTCCTCGCGGGTAAGCCCTTCATCCTCGAAGTCACGCTCGACCATCGACCGGAGCAGGAGCTTCGCCGTATTCGGGTTGTCGGCCATGAAACCGACCCAGATATCCACTACCCGGTCGAGTTGTGCCCAAGGCCCGGCGGCCACATTGATCTCGGCTTCCAGTGCCTCATGCAGCCGCTTGAAAAGGCGTTCCAGCACCGAGGCATAGATCTCCGTCTTGCTCTTGAAATGGTGAAACAGGCTCGACTTGGAAAGTCCCGCCCGCTCGGCAACTTCAGCCAGCCCCACGCCTGAGAAGCCCCGGTCTGCAAAAAGCTGCTCGCAGACGTCCAAGATGCGGTCCTGGGAAGGGTGCCGCACGATATGGGGGGTTTTGGTAGTCTCGGCCGCCGACATGACGTTGAGTAATTACCTCCACGTAACTGACCCAAGTCACCTTACCGACCGTTCGGTCGGGTGTCAAGTAAATAAGCAGAATCTGGGGGAGCGTGCCCCAAAACGGGTTTAAGCCTCTCAAGGGCGTAGGAGAATATGCCCTAGATTCTTCCTACAGCCGGCCTTTCAACTGATGCATTGCCGCATCAGCCAGGAATTTCACGATCGGGCCGTAGGTTGCGGCCTTTGTCGAACTGGCATTTCCATCAAGCCCGCGCTTGTACACCCCCTGCACGATGGCAGCGAGCCGGAACATCCCGAAAGCGACGAAAAAATCATAGTCTGCCACCCCGCCGCTATCACCCATCTCCGCCGCATAGGCACTGATGAAATCCTTTTCCGGAGGGATGCCAAGTCCCACAAAATTCGTCCCCATAAGGCCGCTGGAAGCGCCCAGATTTCCGCTCGAAGGGTTGGGTGGCAGGTGATACAGCATGCAGCAGTACGCCAGGTCGGCCAGCGGATGGCCGAGAGTCGAAAGTTCCCAGTCCAGAACGGCGACTGCGTGCGGCTCCTGCGGGTGAATTATCAGGTTTTCGAGCCGGTAGTCGCCGTGGGCGATCGTCAGGTGCCCGGCATCCGGCACGTTATCCGGCATCCAGCGAATCAGCTTTTCCATGCTGTCGATAGTATCCGTCCGGGTGGCTTCATACTGGGCCGTCCACCGCTCGATCTGCCGGAGCATGTAGTTGCCGGTCTTGCCGTACCCTTCCAGTCCGGCAGCTTTCCAGTCCACCTTGTGAATCCGGGCAAGTACCCTGGCCATATCCAAATAAATCCCACGGCGCTCATCGGGCGATCTGGCTTCCGGCATGGTGGGATTTCGGAATATCCTGCCTTCAACCCGTTCCATCACATAAAAAGGCGTCCCGATAACAGCAGGATCCTCACAAAGCACATGGACCTTCGGTACCGGCACGCCCGTGGGTTCCAGCGCCTTCAATATCCGGTATTCACGCTCAATGGCATGTGCAGATGGAAGAAGCTGTCCCGGCGGTTTCTTGCGAAGGATGTATTGACGGCCCGGCGTCTGCAGCAGGAAAGTCGGATTTGACTGCCCGCCCTCGAACTGCTGCACCACAAGCGGCCCCTCAAAACCGGGGACATGCCGGCGAGCGAACTCGCCAAGTGCGGCCTCATCAAAGCGATGCGCCTCCCGTACGGGTCCAAGCCCGCCAGCGGGACTGTCAGGTGTGCTCAATTCCGGTCCCTCCTCATCCTCCGCCACAGCCTGGCCGGGGGAACTACCGCTGTCTTTTCACATAACTGTCCAGTATCCGCTTGCCGAGACTCGTTTTGTGGACCTCATCGGCCCCGTCATAGATCCGGGCTGCCCGCTCGTGCCGCCAGTAATATGACAGTATGGTGTCATCGGTCATCCCGAGTCCGCCATGAACCTGAATGGCGCGGTCGATGATCTGCTGCATGGTGTTGGCCACGGTAAACTTGATGGCGGATATTTCGTTCCGGGCAGCCTTGGCACCCTGAGTATCGATCTTCCATGCGGCATGCAGCGTCATCAGCCGGGCCGCCTGGATTCCAGCCTCCGCCTCAGCAACCCAGGTCTGGATCGTCTGCCGGGTCGCGAGCGTCCGGCCATCTTCGTCAATCCTGCGTTCGGCCGCCCGCGCGCACAACAGTTCCAGCGACCGGCGGCAGATGCCAATCCACCGCATGCAATGATGGATGCGTCCCGGCCCGAGCCGGTCCTGCGCGATCACGAAGCCCATTCCCTCACCACCGAGCCGGTTCGTGACCGGCACACGGCAGGACTGGTACAGGATTTCAGCGTGGCTTGCATACCCTTCCCCCGCATGGCCCATGATCGAGATGTTCCGCACCCGGTTGAAACCGGGGGCATCCGTCGGAACGATGATCATGCTGGCCCTGAGGTGCGGCGGAGAGTCCGGGTTCGTGACTGCCATGACAATGGCAAACTTTGCTCCATCGGCCGAACTGGTGAACCACTTCTGTCCATTGATGACGTAGCTGTCGCCATCCTTTACAGCTGTTGTCTCCAGCATGACCGGGTTCGATCCGGGCATCTCCGGTTCGGTCATGGAAAAGCAGCTCCGGATTTCCCCCGCGATGAGCGGTTCCAGATACTGTCTTTTCTGCTCCTCCGTCCCGTAACGGTGGAGTATCTCGACATTTCCAGCATCCGGGGCCTGGCACCAGAAAACGAAATGGCCGAGCGGACTACGGCCCAGTGCTTCCGAAACCGGCGCAAACTCGGCGACCTTTAGCCCCAGTCCACCCAGATCCTTCGGGAACCCCGGTGCCCACAGCCCCATCTGCCGGACCAGCCGCTGCTTTTCCCGTATCACCGGCATCATCGCATTGAATCCGCGCGCCAATAGTTCCCCCTCGAGCGGGATCAGCTCCTTGTCAACAAACTCCGTCACCATGCCGACGGCGGTTTTCACCTGTTCAGAAAACTCGAAATCCATAATGAACGGCCTTTCCGGGCAGCGTGCTGTTGGTCATCCTTTCACGGGATGCGCACAAGCGCCAGCGTTCCACCCGTTTCGGTAGGGCCACAAATACGGCATCAAAACGGTGGCGGGAGATTCCGCTGGAGTCTGCCCGGCGAAACTACCGGGAAAGTTCCGTTTCTATGGCCTTAATGAGTTTTCCCGATTCCGGCTTGGTCAGGGCGGAATAGTAGGCTTTCACCTGCCCGTCCTTGCCGACAAGGTATTTGCCGAAGTTCCAGCCCGGGACTTCTCCGCTTTTCGTCAGGAACGCATAAACCGGTGATTGTTCAGGGCCGGGCTTGGTCCTTACCTTTTCGAACATGGGGAATGTCACCTGGTATTTCCGCTCGCAGAATGTGCGGATTTCTTCCGGAGTGCCGGGCTCCTGGCTGCCGAACTCATTGCTCGGAAACCCAAGGACGACCAGCCCCCGGTCCTTGTAGTCCTGGTACAGCTTTTCGAGCCCCGCATACTGGGACGTGAACCCGCACCTGCTCGCCACATTCACGACCAGAGCGACCTTGCCGGCATACTGCCCCAAACTCACCGGCTCCCCTTCCAGCGTGCGGGTTTCAAGACCAAAAAATCCCGGCTTGGCGTCTGGCGGGACCGGGTCCGCACTGGAAACCGGACTGCTCCAGGTGCAGAGGGAAAACGCAGCGATTGCCATGGCCAGTCGTCTCATCATGGGGACTCCTAAATCCGGAACGGCTCCCGATCCTGAAACTACCCTAGCGCCAAATACCACGATGCCAGAACAGGGATGGCTCCAGCAGAACATGAACTAGTCCGTAGTTTCAACGACTTGGACTGGTGGCTGGGGAGGGACTCGAACCCTCGACCTACGGCTTATGAGACCGGCCGAGGGAGTTTCCACAGATGTCAATGACGATCCGGAACCGTCCGGAGATCAATAGGTTACGCAGGTTTTGAAATCCGCCGGCGTCTGCCTGAAAACACCGGTTTCCGCCGGATAGGTTGTACTTAGGTTGTACGGAGTCGCGTAAAAATCTCAGTGTCGGTGTGATTTCCCAAGTCCGAGGAGGAGAAGGATAGGAGTTGAGGTGCCGACTTAGAGCAGGTAAGCAGGTGATACATATTGAATATTAATAAAAATAAAACTATACGTATAGTATCATGCCTCTGCTCCATACCAATGTCTCCCGTCTCCTCAAGATTGCCGAAACGGGTCCGTTTCGCGCCCGGGATCTCGACCGGTACGGAATCCCAAGGGCGTATCTGAAACGGCTATCTGATCGAGGCCTGATCGAGCGCGTTGACCGGGGGCTTTACCGTTCGGCGAAGGCGCCCGCTTCCGAACTGCATACGCTTGCCGAGGCCTGCAAGCGCGTCCCGCACATGACGATCTGCCTGCTGAGTGCGCTGCAGGTACACGGTCTCACAACCGAGTCGCCGCATGCCGTTTGGGGCATGATCGAGACACGCGCCCGCACTCCGAAAGTTGCGTATCCTCCGTTGGTGATCGTACGCGCCAGCGGCTCTGCCTGGACTTATGGCGTTGAGTCGCGGACTGTTGAGGGGGCTACCGTGCGGGTCACGACGCCGGCAAAGACGGTTGCCGACTGCTTCCGGTACCGGAACGATGTTGGCCTTGAAACCGCGCTTTTGGCACTGAAGGATTATTTGAGGAAATACCGGGCCGGTGTGGGAAACCTTACCACGGCCGCCCGTGCCGATGGAATTTACACGGTAATGAAACCGTACCTGGAGGCACTCGTATGAGCGGCACATCCGGGAAATCCGCCCGATCCGTCAAGGCGCGTCTTCTTCGGCTCGCCAAGGAACGCGGAGAAGATTTCCAGCTCCTGCTGGTCCGTTATGCGAACGAGCGGCTCCTCTACCGGCTCTCGGTATCGAGCTACCGGGAACAGTTCGTCCTCAAGGGTGCGTCCCTGTTCGTCCTGTGGAGCGGCAAGCCGCATCGCCCAACGCGCGATCTCGATCTGTTGGGTTTTGGCGATCCCGGGGAAGCGCGTATTCGCCGGATATTCGGGGAAATTGCGGCCATTCCGGCGACGGACGACGGAATCGAGTTTGACCGGGGTTCGCTGGAAGTGGGACCGATAAGGGAAGATCAGGACTACGGTGGCGTGCGAGCGGTAATGCTCGCACATCTCGATACTGCGCGCATTCGCGTGCAGGTGGACATCGGATTTGGAGATGCGATGACACCGGACGCGGAAAATGTGGAGCTGCCCGCACTGCTGGATGCCCCGCCTCCGAAGATAAGGATTTATTCCCGGGAGACAGTCGTAGCCGAGAAACTGGAAGCGATGGTCAGGCTCGGACTTGTGAACAGCCGTATGAAGGATTTCTACGATCTGGCGTTCCTTTCACGAAACTTTTCGTTCGAAGGCGGCCTACTTGTTCAGGCGGTCCGGGCGACCTTCGAGCGGCGTGGAACTCCGCTGCCGGATACATTGCCTGAAGCGCTCGGGCCGTCATTCTACGAAGATACGGGGAAGCAGAGGCAGTGGGCTGGGTTCCTGAAAAAATCCGGGCTGGATGGCGAACCGGGATTGCCCTCGGTCATTGCAGAGATCACTGGTTTCGTTCGACCCTTGATTGAAGCGGCGAAGGGAACCGGAAAAACATGGATAGCCCGATGGCGTGCAGGCGGACCTTGGCGTTTCTAGGTGTGAAGAGCCGTCAGAAACCCGACCGGCCCTCGATTCACCCTGATATTATCCGGATCATTCAGGACATCAGCCGAGCCAACCCGCTCTGGGGTCGCCACGAATCCAGGGCGAACTGGCCATGCCTGGTATCCACGTCGCCAAGTCGACAATCGAGAGATACCGGGTCCGCCATCCCCGCAGACCGCCGCCCCAGATCTGGAAAACCTTTGTCACAAATCATGCCGAGGATATTGTCGCCTGCGACTGCTTTACCGTTCCCACGGTCACCTTCGATGTACTCTATGGTTTCGTAATGCTGTCCCCCGACCGGCGGGAAATCATCCACTTCAATGTGACCGATCGCCCCACTGCCGAATGGACCACTCGTCAGCTTGTTCAGGCGTTCCCTAACGACACCGCACCGCGTTTTCTGATCCGTGACAACGACAGCATCTACGGGGAGGAGTTCCGCCAGGCAACGGCCAACCTGAATATCCGGGAGTTGCCGATCCGTCCCCGGACGCCCGTCGTGAACGCCTATGCTGAACGGGAGATCGGCACGATCCGACGCGAGTGCACCGACCGTGTAATTGTCCTGAACGAGGAGCACCTGCGAAAGACTCTCCGGCAATATGTCGAGTACCGCAATCGGAACCGAACCAGTGTTCCGGATCTGGCCACTCCGTTGGCAACGTAAAAATTATGACGCGCACCCTTTGACGCACTGATAGAGTTTTGGGACATACACCGGTCCAGGTCGCTAGAATGAACGGCTATTGACTTAATGAATACAAGTTCATAATACTTTGTCCATGCCGCGGTATTCCAGCAAACAGCGACAGAAGGACGAGGCATTTCGCCATCGGCAGGAAATCCTTGAGACAGCGCTGAAGGTTTTTGCGGAGAAGGGCTTCTCAGCCGCCACCATGCAGGACGTCGCCCGTGCCGCGCGGTTTTCAGTGGGCAAACTGTACCTTCATTTTCCTAGCAAGGATGCCTTGTACCGGGAACTGCTAAAAATGTACGTGGACGAACTGCTGGGCCGGGTTGAAAAGGCACTGGCAGTACAGGGTTCGGCACCGGTCCGGATAGCCGCGGCTGTCCATGAGGAACTCCAGTATTTCGAAGAGCACCCCATGCTGCTCAGGCTTTTCGTGAGCGAAACCTTGGGTTTTGAACTCCGGCTTCATGCCCAGTTCGGTCAAAATATCGTAGCCAAATACCAGCGTTTTCAGAAGGGCCTCACGGAGGTTTTTGCCGAGGGTATTGCCGCCGGCGAATTTCAGGGATTTTCAGACACCGAGCTGACTCTCAAGCTCTCAGGTATCCTGAATGCGGTCATAACCGCCGAAATCCATCAGCCATCGGGAAGAAATGTCGGCGAAATGACCAGCCTTGTGCTTCGGCTATTTGGGGAATCGCCATTGGCCGAGGTCGCAAAGTCCCGTCCCCTGAAGAAGAGGAAATAACCATGCTGCGTAAATATGTCGAATTCATTGTTCGTTACCGGGCGTGGGTAGTCGCGGCAAACGTGGCGGTCACGCTGTTCCTGGGGTTCAGTTTGCGACACCTGCGGGTCGAAGTGGACCCGGACAAGAACCTTCCTCAGGGCCATCCTTATATAAAAGCGCAGAACGAGATTGACAGTATCTTTGGCGGGAAGAACGTGGTCGTGATCGGTATCGCGCCGAAGGACGGCGATATCTTCCAGCCGGCCCTGCTCCAGAAGGTCCAGCGCATCACCGACAAGCTGCTGCTCGAACCGGGTATCATCCGGGCGAATGTGCTCTCCGTGTCGGCCAACCGGGCGAAGGATATCGTAGGTACCGAAGAGGGTATGACGGTGACGCCGTTCATGGAATACGCGCCCGAGTCCCCCGGAGAACTGGCCACCCTCAAGACGAAACTGCTCAGGAATCCGCTCTATTCCGGTTCCATCTTCTCGAAAGACATGAAGTCGGCGGCGATCCTCGCGGACTTCCATTTCACGCCCGAGCTGCCCGATTTTCCGTCGGTTCACCGGGAGATCGAGAAGATCATTGGGCCTGAAGCGGACGGAACGGTCGAGATCCACTACTCCGGGTTTCCGATCGCCGCTTCGTGGATGGCGAAATACTCCGAACGGATGGCGATCTACTTTCTGATCGCCGTCGTGGTGATCGGCCTTGTTCATTACGAGGCGTTCCGTACGTTCCAGGGGCTCATCCTGCCGCTGCTCACCGCGCTGCTCGCGGTCATCTGGGGCCTTGGGCTGATGGGGCTTGCCGGTATCGCGCTTGATCCGTTCAACGCGACGACGCCGATCCTGATACTCGCCGTGGGCGCCGGGCACGCGGTCCAGATTCTCAAGCGCTACTACGAGGAATTCGCCGTTAGCAAGGACAACCACCGGGCCGTCATCGATTCCACGGTGAAGGTGGGAACTGTCATGATGACCACCGGCGTGATCGCGATGCTGGCGTTTTTCTCGCTGCTGACGTTCCAGACCACAACGATCCGCACCTTCGGTCTTTTTACAGGCCTCGGCATCTTCGCCGTCCTGATCATCGAGATGACGCTCATCCCGGCGATGCGGGCCATGCTGCCGAGCCCCAAGCTCGCCGAAACCAACGCCGAGTCGGTGGAACGCAAGCTGCTGGACGGCACGCTCGAGCGGCTCGCTCCGTTCGTAAGCGGTGGCGGGAGCAGAACCATCATCGTCGTCGCGGCGATCGCCTTCTTGGCTTGGGGTTACGGTTCGTCGCGCGTGAATATAGACAACAGCCTGAAGCCGTACTTCAGCTCGAAGGACCAGTTTTTCCAGGACGATACCTGGCTGAACGACCGTTTCGCCGGTACCAACACGCTGCTTTTCGTCGTGGAGG
Source organism: Deltaproteobacteria bacterium (assembly GCA_026129095.1). Classification (NCBI taxonomy): domain Bacteria; kingdom Pseudomonadati; phylum Myxococcota; class Myxococcia; species Deltaproteobacteria bacterium. Next base: position 6,972 of record JAHCIT010000010.1, on the reverse strand, counting down.
GGCCGGGCGAGGACTCCCTGAAGGACCCGAAGGTGCTCGAGGCGATGGAGGGGCTCCAGAATCTGCTCCAGAAGGAGGAGGTCGTCGGCAAGACGATGTCCATCGTGGATTTCGTGAAGAAGATGAACCGCTCGATGAACGCTGACGACCCGAAGTTCGATTCGATCCCCGATTCGCGGGAACTTGTGGCCCAGTACCTGTTCCTCTACTCCATCTCCGGGGGCCCCGACGATTTCGACGCCTATGTCACCAAGACTTACGACAAGGCGATCATCCAGGCGTTCCTGAAAAAGGACAACACCTCCATCGCCGAGGCGATTATCGGCAAGGTGAAGGGCTATCTCGCGACAGAATTCCCGCCGGGGTACAATGTGAAAATCGCCGGTTCCATCGCCTCTTCGGACGCCATGAACCAGGTCATGGTGCAGGGCAAGATCCGCAACATCGGCCAGATCTGGCTGATCGTCATCCTCCTGTCCGCGATCGTACTACGCTCGTTTGTGGCGGGTCTGCTGGTGACCGTACCGCTCGTCCTATCGGTGTTCGGGGAGTTCGCGTTGCTGGGCTATGCCGGCTGGAATCTCGACATCGGGACTTCCGCCATCCTGCCGATGGCGGTCGGTATAGGCGCCGACTACGCGCTCTATTTCATCTTCCGGATGAAGGAAGAGCTGCACAAGAATCCGGATTTCGACAAGGCGCTCCTCGCGTCCATGCGGACGTCGGGCAAGGCGGTATTCTTCGTGTCGAGCGCGATCACGGCCGGCTATCTCTGCCTCGCGCTGTCGCCGTTCGGCTTCCACCGCAAGCTCGGCATCCTGGTGGCGCTGGCGATGGTCATCAGTTCGCTCGGCGCCATCACGGTTCTGCCGGCGCTTCTCAAATACATCCGTCCCAAGTCGTTCATGCCATCCGGCAGTGACCCCGAAAAGCACTGACAGAAAGCCAGGAAAATCCGAAGGAGATCCCTATGAAGCCCCAGACCCGCCCCCTTGCGATCGTTATTGCGGCTCTTGTCGCCGCGGCATCCGGTTACCGGTCGAATGCCGTTGCCGAAGAGAGCCCGCCCGACGTCATCGAGATCATGAAGAAGAACTTCATGGCTCAGAAGGTGAAGGACTCGACGCAGAAGATGACCATGACGCTCATAGACGCCCGAGGTATCAAGCGGGAGCGGAAAGTGGAGTCCTATTCCAAGCTGCTCGAAAACCAGATTGACCAGGCCCGGGTGGCGCGGTTCCTAAGCCCGCCGGATGTGATCGGCACAGCCACGCTGACGAAGGAGAACTCCGGCGGCGACGACGATATCTGGATCTATCTGCCCGCTCTCAAGAAGATCCGCCGGCTGGTCGCCTCGAACAAAAAGGACAGTTTCATGGGGTCGGATTTCTCCTACGGCGACGTGATCACGCCGCGGGTCGAGGATTGGAAGCACACTTTGCTACGTATAGAAAAATGCGGTGCGAACGACTGCTACGTCGTCGAGTCGGTTCCCGTGAGCAAGGACGTGGAGCGTAATGCGGGCAGTAACAAGCGAGTCCAGTGGATCCGCACCGACGCATTCATGTCGGTGAAGGGGGAATACACGGACCTTGCCGGACGTCCGTTCAAGGAGTTCCACGCCGAAGACATATGGGAAGTTGACAAGACGCTTCACCGGTGGATGCCGAAAAAAATCACGATGAAGAACGTCCAGACCGGCGGGATCACGGAGATCACGTTCGATGACGTGAAGGTGAACACTGGCGTGAAGGACGAAGTGTTTACGGAACGCTATCTGACCCGGTGAGGTGACCATGCAAAATATCCGTACACTGGCAGTGATACTGCTCGCGGTGCTCGTGCCGGTCATGTCCAGGGCGCAAACCGATGTTCCGCCTGCTGGTGCACCGGCCGCGGAAGTCCCGGCGGCGGCGTCAGCGGATGACCCTGCGGTGGCGACACGTCCGGATGCGGCGCCGGAACTGCCCGAGGGCCGGGAGACGCCCTTCATGAAGCTCTGGAACCCGGTCCGCGATGCCGGAATCCACGGTTCAGCGTCGTTCGACTATTTCAGTTCCGACAAGCGGTTGAGCAACAGCAATCATTATCCCGGGCTGAACCTGACCTTGAAATCCGCACCTCAGTACGGCGAACACGTCAAGCTGTACGGCGAGGCCCGTATCATGGCGCAGAACCTGAACCACTCGACGGTACCCAATCATTTCGATGCCCGCACGCAGACGCTGCAGGACGAGGTCATGCTGGAGCTTCGCGAGGGGTACGCGACTCTCCAGTTCGGCGACCTGGAACTTCGCGTGGGCAAGCAGATCATCGTCTGGGGGCGCGCCGACGAGATCAATCCGACCGACTGGCTCTCCGCCCGCAACATGACGCTACTGCTGCCGGAGCCTTTCGATCAGCGGACCGGTGTGTTCGGCGTGAAGGCGGACTACTACCTGCCGTCCGATTTCCGGCTGACCGGTGTCTGGCAGCCGATCCCGACTGCGTCGGTGATCCCGCTGCCTGCGGTGCCCGGAATCCTGTTCGCGCCACAGCTGCCGGACGTGAAGTTCTCGAATGGCGAGTACGCGGCGAAAATCGATCATTCGTCGGGCGGGTTCGACTGGTCGGTTTCCTATTTTACCGGTTTCAACCGGTTGCCGGAGGTCAGTCTGCTACTGCCGCCAGGAATCTTGTCTCCCACGTCGCCCGGGTACGTCGGCCTGTCGCACCACCGGATTCACGGCGTGGGCGGCGACTTCGTGACCGTACACGGGACCTGGGGGTTCCGGGGCGAAGCGGCCTATGTGCATTCGAAAAACGGGGACGGGAACCGACGCGATATCCAGACGCCATTCGTCTCCTATGTCGCCGGGATCGAGAAGGACTTCGGCGAAAGTGCGAACCTGATTATACAATATTTTGGCAAATACGTTTTTCACCGGTACGACACTTCGATGGGCCTGCCGGACGATCAGTTCGCCCAGTACAATGCCCTGTTTACGGGCCAACTCGATACGGTCCAGAACGGGGTGTCGGTCCGGCTGGACAAGAAGTGGTGGAGCGACACGCTGGATCTCGACCTGATGGGAGCCGTGAATTTCGAACGCACGAACTGGCTGATCCGTCCGAAGCTCTCCTATGCCCTGACCGACGAATGGAAGGCGACCGTCGGCGGCGAGGTCTACGGCGGCAAGAAGGTCTCGCAGTTCGGCTTCCTCGAGGACAACACAACGGCTTTCGCCGAGATGAAGTGGAGCTTCTGATCCGGCTGGAGTGATGAGCTGCCTGTAGGTATGTAAGTCATCACCCGGCGTTACGCACGGTCGACCATCTCATGCTATGTAAGACTGCATGATATTGGGGACTTCGCCCGCGAGAACTCCAGATACCGGTCCTCGATCGCGCAGCATCGGGATGTCCCGATAGTAATCGTGGGTGAGTTTCCAGGGGCCATGCTTGCCCGGACGGGGCATCTTATCGATGGCACGGTAGATTAGAACATCGAAATCTTGGCTCTGCATGTCAACCGTCTTTCGTAATTCGACTCGGACAACTGCATATTTTCCCGCAAACTGAGCCTTCCAAGCCTCGAATCGCTGATGGTTATCTTGAGGTGACGCTAAGGATGAAATCTCTTTCTTAATAACCGGTCCGGTTTTTCGGGAGAAGGTCACTCCGCCTCGCTGGTACACTTTCAGTCCGCCCTTGACACTAATTTCATCGTGCCCGTCCCGAGAGGAATCACTATTAATTGCGTCGAGCTTCATGCCGTATTAGCGGGCAGTCTTTCAAATAAGTAGACGTGGCCATCAAATTCGGAGCGAACCTTGTGTTGTTTTGCCATAACCTCGAGGTTTCCAAGGAGCTCGCAGACTGCAAGAAAAACTTGCATGCCCTGCGCTTTGGGAAACATGAGTTCGGCGAGTCGCTTGACCGTTATTGGTCCTTCTTGGTTCATTACCTTCAGCATCTTGTGCTGGCGAAGTTCATAGAAGCCCAGTAGGGAGGAAATAACAGCATCGTGTCCCGAAAAGGGCAACCCGTGACCGGGCAAAACGCATCGTACATCCAGTTTCCTGACCCGCTCAATTTGCTCGTAATAACTTACTAGTGACTCAAACTTACAAGAATAGTCCTTTTCCCCGTCGGGGCCAAGGTCAATGATCGGATTCGGGCTCGTCTCTTGAAGCAGGTGGTCGCTCGAAAATATAAATTTCTGCTTCGGCTCAAAATAGCAGACGATTTCACGCGTGTGGCCCGGCGTGTAGAGAACCTGAAGGCTAAAATCCTCAAAAGGAATGACGTCGCCGTCTTTCACCGGGATGACCTCCCCATGTATTTGTGGCGCCATCGACCGCATCATCTCGCCCATCATTGCCAGCGACGCGAATATCTGGTCATCAAGACCCAGGCGGATAAAATAGTCCCGGTACACCTGCCGGTGCTGGGCGACCACATCCGTATCGCTTAACGCGAACGTGGAGAAGGAGTGTTCGCCGATATAAACCTGTGCTCCAGAGAGTTTGCGTACCCGTTCCGCAAAGCCGAAATGGTCGGGGTGTGCATGGGTGATCAGTATCCGTTCGAACTGTTCCGGCCGGTAGCCCATCGCGTTCAACTGCTCTTCAAACGAGTGCCACGAAGCGGGGCTATTCAGGCCTGCATCGACCAGAGTCAGCGGACGTTCGATCACGTAACAGTTGACTGTCGGGACGCCCGGGAACCCCAGTAAAGTACGTATCTGATGCACACCTCGTGGCGGAGGTACGGCGTACGCCTTCGGCGGATGCGCTGAAGGCCCCAGGTCTGGCGACAATTTATCAGACATGCGACTTCCTCATCTGGGGTGGCATTACGGCCACGTTCCTGCTGGCAATATATTTTTGAGTCAGATCGGCCTCCATGTCCTGCATGTCGCCCATGTGCCGGAGGTAGAATTTTTCTATCGCTGGGCCAATCACACTGAACCTGCAGCTGAACTCGCCCTGAAAACGTCGGATAGTACCACTGAGCCCTTCGGGCAGGTATACGACTTCTCCGATTACTTTGCCAAAGTGCGAGGTTCCCTCAATTTTTTCCACCATCCGTGTCTTGTCGAGCCGGTAATTCATCTCGAAGTAACTTTCGGGATCCTTGAAGGCGCGTTCGATCCATGAGGGCAGGTTCATTTTAGGATAGACTCGAATCGTCTTGAAACGCTCGTAGCCGGTGTCGTCAAAGCGGATCCGTTCGGATGCATGAACATTGGCTAGGTTGTCGACGAGATACTGCCGGAAAGCCAGATCATCCAGCAGCCGGACCAGATGAACTGGAGGCAGGGAGAACCGGTGTTCAAATTTAAAAGACTGCATCATTACCCGCCGGAGTTATTATCGTCATAATCCTAGGCGTGTGATCCGATCGCCTGATACGCGTGCTGTCCGAAATTCGATCCAGGGTCACGGAGAATGACCTGCTCCCAGGCCTTCTGGGCTTCCTTTGCTTGGCCTTTGTGGTGGTAAGCCTCCCCCAGAAAGAAATAGACATTGATACGGTAGATTTCGTTGAAACCGTTAAACGGCAGATCCAACGTCTTTTCATCCGATTTGTCCACACGGGCAAGAAGCTCTGTAAGGGCTTCGATGCCCTCATCCACCTTTTCTAACGGCGCAGGCAGAATCGTGTAAGCTCTGCCCTTCATAAACAGCATTTCGAGGAGATCCTTGGGCCGCCTAGGAGTGAGTGCGAGACTCTTCTGGAAAAGAGAAAGTGACTTTTTGAGCCATTGAGCCGGGGATATCACACCACCCACACGTGCTGCCTGAAGCAAACATGCCATCGCATAGTACGCTACGGTTCGCGCATCATCCGGCCGTAGCCGGTAAGCGTGCTCATGGGTTTTAACTGCGTCGTCTGTGCGTCCCAGCAGTGAGTACACTGTCCCCAATGCTACCAAGGCATCGGCTTCTCCCTTATCATGCTTTAACAAGGTTTTGGCTTCGCCAGCTGCCTCCTCGTACTTGCCAATTGCCAAGTAGGCTTCCGTCAGCGCGAGGCGTAAATGGCGGTCTTTCTTTTTCCGCTGCAAATCATCCTCAATCGAAGCGATTTGCTCTGGTATTTTATACTTCTCCAGAAAAGCGTTGCTCGGCACGTAGATTCGCTTCTGAAGCTTCCCTATTGTCAAAGGACTCTGCTCATACGACTTTTCGAAGTGAAGCCTGAGCTGACGGGTCTTAGTGGCCTCGATAAAAAAGTTGATCAACCGGTCGATCTCGCCGACTTTCTCCGCGACCTGGCGGAAACTGGCATCGCCGTCGATCGCTTCGAGCAATGTGGCGGATTGGCGTGATACGATAGCCTGTATCGGTTTCAGGACTTGGGCAAAAAATACCAAGGGAACGCCCTTTTCGTGAGCGGAACGTACGCTCCAGACGATTTTCCTTTCCTCTCCGCTTAGAGGCCCGTCGGTCCTGTTGATCAGCCCCATATCCGCCAACGTGTTCCGGAACTCTGGTGAAACGGAATTATCGTCGGCCATTGCAACTTGGGCAATATCAATTTCTCCTGGCAGGAAACCTGTGCCGGCAGCGACACGATCATACATGCCGGCGACCAGACTGAGTTCCAGGGCTTCCGGGTCGTAGTTGGCTTGTCGGAACAGTTGACCGATAAAAGCCAGCGGTAAATGTTTCTCCTGTTGCAGCTTTTGCACAAGCCTGAGCAACCGAAGGTGGGTCTCGTCGTAAAGCGCGAGTTTCTCTCGAATTTTCTGCGCGGGCGGAAGAATGCCTTCGCGAACGTAAAAATGGATAGTCTTGCCGGCTACTCCGGCCGTATTCGCAAGCTCCGACAAGCGGAAGCGTGATTTCTGTTTTTCGCTCATACAGTTTTTACCTCATCTATTATGTATGCCTGCACCTGACCATTGTGTGTGAGATAAACCCGTAGCTTCATTTTCCCGTTATTCAAACCTGCTCCTTTTTGAATGAGTCAGGGAAGCGTGGC